>NZ_JBHXAY010000021.1:0-80468 GCF_042728775.1 Nocardia sp. NPDC060259 | reverse complement strand
GCCGTTGCGTAGGCGACGAAGGAGCAAGCAACGGTGCCTGACCGGCGGGACACAAGGGGCCGCGAACACGCGGCGCCCGCGCCGCCGACTAACTCAGCAGGTCGCGCAGGTCGGCGACCGCGGTGCGCAGGTGATCGGCGAAGGCGTACATCTGGTCGGCCACGGACTTGGGGGTGGCCAGGTAGATGTTCCAACGGTCCGGCAGCAGCACGTAGGCGATGCCGATGCAGGTGGGGCTGGTCGAGCCGAAACCGAAGTAGCGGATGTGCACCGACGGGGCCGAGCTGGTGCTCAGGTAGTCGTCGCGCATGATCGTCCAGCCGGGGCTGTCGAACAGCGCGATCTGCTCGTCGGCGACGCCCAGTTCCGCACCGCGACGGCGCTGGATCCACTGCAGTTCCCACAGGTGCTGCTCGGGCGCCTGCCCCGCCTGGCATTCCTTGGCCCGGCCGACGTGCGCGGTCGCCGCCGTGCGGGCCGCGGCCAGCGTGGCCTCGCGATCGGCGGTGTCGTCGACCATCGCGTCCACGAACGCCACCATCTCCGGGGTCACCACGCGCATGGCCTCGGTGCGGCCGTTGCGGAACTGCCTGGTCGCGATGGACTCGTAGGTGGCGCCGGTCAGGCCCTTGCTGCGCCGGTGCGCGAGCTGGTAGGCCAGCTGGGCGAAGGCGTCGGGCGAGACGCCGAGCTTCTTGGCGTCGCCGGTGCCGAAGTCGTCGAACGAGACCAGCGCGGTCGCGGTGTCGGCGGCGAAGCGGGCGAAGTCGGCGCCCGCCGCGGCGATGTCGGCGCGCGCGGCCGAGTCGAGGACGAACTCGACCGGCTCCACCGGCGGCAGTCCCTGGGCGCGGGCGCCGCTGGTGGCGGCGTGATCCTGCGCGGTCCGCTCGAGCAGCGCGTCCACGAACGACAGCACGGTGGTGCCGTCGAGACCGCAGTGCTCGATGTTGATGCCTGCCTGGCCGTCGGCGAAGACGATGAACGACACCGACTTGTCGAAGTACCGGTTGGCGCTGTCACCGTGCAGCAGCTGATCGCAGGCGTGCAGTTCGTCGCGCGGCGCGAAATCCTCGAGGCACACCGCGAACAGCGCGGTCTCGATCGCGTCGAACGCCGCGACATTGGCCGCCTCGGTGCGCAGCGCGGCCCGGCTGGCCGCCCATTCCGCTCTGGCCTTGGTGGTCAGGTGGCCGACGGAGGTGTCCGTCGACGCGGGCCTGGTACCACCCTTGATGACCGCGCGCAGCCCGTCGGCCACGTCCTCGAACGCGTACGGCGCGCCGTC
This sequence comes from Nocardia sp. NPDC060259, assembly GCF_042728775.1. Taxonomy (NCBI): domain Bacteria; kingdom Bacillati; phylum Actinomycetota; class Actinomycetes; order Mycobacteriales; family Nocardiaceae; genus Nocardia; species Nocardia sp. NPDC060259. The sequence continues at coordinate 79,180 of NZ_JBHXAY010000021.1, read as the reverse complement.
GGGTCCGATCACGTCCATCCGGAAGATGTTGCCGCGGTAGAAGACCGCGATGTGACGGGCGTCCGAGGGACCCGGCCATTCCGGGCTGTAGGGCTTGCGGACGGTGTCCTGCACCTCGCCCGGGATGCGGGTCTCGGAGAACAGGTACTCGTTCTGCCACATCGACAGCTGCTGCCCGCGCTGGGTGACCGGCGGGATCTGCTCCTGATCCAGGGCCAGCTTGTAGTCCACGGCGGCGCCGATGATCGCGGCGGCCCGCTCGGCCTGGCCCGCCACGGTCGAGGCGGCCAGCGGCGTGTCGTCGCGGAACAGGAACACGAAGTTGGCGTTCAACGCGATCCGGTCGCGGCGGCCCAGGTACCGCGAGGGCCAGAATTCGTCGAGGTAGCTGCCGACCCCCGGCGTGGCGTCGTACTCGGCGAGTGCGGCGTGCAGGGTCCGGCCCGCCCCACCGGGCCGCAGCAGTTCGGCGACTGCGGCCTCGGTGGTGGCGAGTTCTTCGGCGCCGAGCAGCGGCTGACACCACTGCAGGAACCGCGCGCAACTGTCGTCCAGTGTCGGCAGCGGTACCCGGGGCAGGCTGTCTTCGGCGGCGAACGTCGGTTGGTTCAATCCAGATCCTCAGGTCTCGGTGGGATGCGGGCGTGACACGAACAGGTTGGCGTAGAGCCAGCCTTCGGCTTCGTGGTCGGTGGTGTCGATTCCCTTGGCCGCCAGCGCTTCCAGCACCTGTGCACGTTCCTGGGCCGAGGCGAAGCGACGCTGCTGGAACATACCGGGACGCTGCTCGCTGCGATAGCCGAGCGCGGCGAGTTCCTCGGCGATGGGACCGAAATCGAACATCCGCAACACGAAATGCGCCATCCACGGTCGCCGGTGCGGATCCGCTTGGGCGACCCTGGACAGGGTTTTCTCGGTGATGTAGCCGACGCATCCGGTGGAGATCACCAGATCGGCGGAGGCGAGCACACGGCGCTGTGCCTCGGTCGGCTCGGTGGCCTCGAGGTCGGCGTGCACGTAGTCGTGCAGGAATCCGGCGGCGTGGGCGTAGGTCAGCGCCGGGCGTGCGGCGTCCATCCCGACGAAGCGTACGTCGGGCATCAGGTCGGCGCGTAACCGCTCCCGGTCCGCCGCGATCAGCCCGACCTTGTCGGTCTCGGCGTGGTCGCGATAGTGCCCGGCCAGCTCGTCGACCGTCGTGTCGGTCCGCAGCAGCGCCGCGTTCACCCCATAGGAGCAGCCGAGGTCGAGCACCGTCGGGATCCGGTCCGGCCGCGCCGCCCGCAGCTGCCGCAACTGCTCCTGGAAGTGCGGCTTTGCCAGTTCCGGGATCCGGTAGTCCAGCTCGTTCATCCGCGCGAAGTAGGCACGCGGATCGGGGCTTTCGTAGATGTCGTCGAAGGATGCTTTGCCGGTGGTGTGCAACGGAACGGACATGGGCGGTTCCTCTCAGTCGAGCAGTCGGTCACCTCGGACGGCGTCGGCCGCGGCGGCCACATGGTCGGGCAGGACACGGCCGAACAGCTGCCTGGTGCGTTCGACAGTGCCGATCACCCCTGGCCGGTCCGTGTAGGCGAAGATCGCCGAATGTCGTTGTCCCGCACCGGCCACCTCGGTGACCCGATGCAGCGAGAAGCGGCCTTTGAACAGCTGCAGATCGCCGGGGCGCAGTTCCAGCGCGCGGACGAACCGCCCGCCCTCACCGGTGAGTACGGCGCGCACGTCGTCGAGATGCTCGGCGTGCGGGTCGCGGATGTTGGGGCAGTATTCGAAGACACCGCCCGCTTCGGGACGGCGGGTCAGCATGCTGACGGTGAACTCGTTGGTGTCGAAATGCCACGGGTGCGACATGCCCGGCTCGACCACGTTCAGGCACAGACCGGCCAGCGGGTCGGCGAATTCGTGCAGTTCGTCGAGTTCGAAACAATCGGCGACGAACCGCTGGAAGACCGGATCGGTGTAGAGCCGCTGGATCAGCGCGTCGGCGGGGATACGGTCGCGGGCGACGAAGGCGTTGCCGCGATCGAGCACGATCCGGGCCGGATGATCGGCGGGCAGGTCGGCGTCGAGCGGGATGTTGTAGGCGTTGACCCGCTCCACCTTGTAGTGGGCGTGCGGGGCGATCCGCTCCCCCTCGACCCGCAGCGTGTCCCACAGCTCCGGGCGGATGAATTCCCGCAGGACCGTGCAGCCGTCCACGGCCAGTTCCGCACGCGCGGCCGCCACCGCGGCGCGCCGGCCCGGACCACCGAGATCGGTGAGCGGATACCGTGCGATGTCGACGATTTCGTCAAGCCCCCGCGTCCCTGTCATGGGTTCAGTTTGCGGGAACTTTCGCCGACACGCCCAGTGTTTCGGCAAATCCGGACTATCCCGGGCAGATCACAGCGTCATGAAATCAACTGTGCGGCAATCGTTTTCACACATTCACAGTCGATCGCGGAATAATCACGGTAGGCTCTTTCGCCCTATCTGGCTGCGCTGCCGAAATGTTCGTCCCGCGCCGCCAGCGCGGCACGCAGATCGGCCACCGACAATCCGACCAGCGACTCCCGGAATACCCGCCCCGGCGCCTCGGGAACCGCGATTTCGCAGGGAATCACGATCAGTCCGCAACCCGCGCCCTGTGCCGCGAGTGCGCCGGTGGGCGAATCCTCGATGGCCACGCAGTCGATCGGGTCGAGTCCGAGCAGGTCGGCGGCCTTACGGTAGATGGCGGGATCGGGTTTGCCGTGCGGCACTTCGTCACCGCAGACCGAGGTGTCGAAGAAGTCGCGGCCGAGGGTGTCGAGCCCGTATTCGGTGAGCGAGCGTTTGGTGTTGGTGACCAGCGCGCAGCGCAGGCCCTCGGCGCGCACCATGGCGAGCGCGTCCTTGGCGCCGGGGCGCCACGGGATCGGGCCGAGCATCAGCTCGGTGACGCGGCGCTCGAGGAAGTCGCCCGCCTCGGCGATCACCTGCGGCGTCGCTTCGACCCCGATACCGGCGAAGAGCATGCGCAGCGCGTTCGGGCCGGAGGCGCCGATCAGCGCGTGCCGGATCTCGTCGGTCAGCTCACTGCCGTGCGCACGGGCCAGTTCGCGGACCGCGATGTCCCACAGCTTCTCCGAATCGAGCAGCGTGCCGTCCATGTCCCACAGCACCGCGGCCGGTCGCGCGCTCACCTGTTTCTCGCCTCGTTCTCGTCGGGGTCGGACCGGCGGTCACCGGGCCGCGTTCAGGGTAGCGGGTGCCCCTCAGACTCCCGAGCCGGCGATCTGCAGCGCGTTGCCGGTGCCGCTGACCTGAATCCAGCGATTCTCCGAGCTCACGGTGCCATTGGTGAGGTGGTAGGTGAGCGAGACGACCGCCCGGTTCTCCCCGTTGGGCGTGATCGAGCCGACAGTCACCGACCGCACCGTCGACCAGAACGAGGAGTACTGCCCGAAGCCACCGGTCTGCGCCTGATAGCCGGGGGCGAGCTGGGCCCAGGCCCCACCGATATTGCCGGGCAGCATGCCGTAGTACCCGGCGATGAACTGGGCCACCCGGTCCGGGGTCGGCGGGCCGAACGGCGTGGTGGTGATCGTCGTGCTGGTCGGCGACGGCGTGGAGGTGGGTTTGCCGGAGGTGCTCGTCGCCGGGGCGTTCGAGGTGGGACCGGTGCTCGTCGACCCGTTCGGCGACGCGGTCGCGGGCGCGGACACGGTGACCGTCTCCTGCTCGGGCACGATCACGACCGTGCTCACCTTGCCGTCGACCACCGTGGTCACGGTGACCGGGTTCTGCGCCTGCCTGCCGGGATCGGCGCCCCGGTCACGGGTGACGACCAGGACGACGAGCATCACCGTGAACGCGGCGACGGCGGCGGCGAGCAGCAGGATGGCCCGGCTGTTGTTCGGCGAATCGGTGCGCGCCGGCGGATTCGGGCCGAGCGGCGGTGGGCCGGACGGTGACCCGGCGCGCTCGGGGTCGCGGGCGCCGGTTCCCCGCGCGTCGGCCTGCGACCCGCGCTGTTCGGCACCTGCCCGGTCCGCGTTCGCGCCCGCCGCCGACAGCGCGCTGTCCGAGCCCGGCGCGGACGGCCGGCCCGCCGACCCGGAAACACCGGCGGCCCCACCGGTTCCCGCGGCAGCTGACCCGCCCGTGATCGCCGACCTGGCCGCCTTGGCCAGCGCCAGCCCGCTGCCGAGCAGGGCGGCCGCACCAGACTTCGCAGCGGCCCCATCAGCGGGCGTTGCGGGCCGTGGCAGCAGCGTCGTGGCCGCATCGGTCATCGGCAGCACCTTGGTCGCGGTGGCGGGCAGCGCGGGAACGCGCCCCGCCGCAACATCTTCCAGCGCCTTCCTGGCCTGCGCCATGGTCGGGCGGTCCTCGGCCGACGCGGTCAGCAGCCACATCAGCACCGAACCCAGCGGACCCGCGTGCTTCGGTTCCGGAACCACTCCCCTGGCGACGGCGTGCAGGACCGCGAGGGGATTGTCGCCCTCACCGAACGGCGGGGCCCCCTCGACGGCGGCGTACAGCGTCGAGCCGAGCGCGAAGATGTCGGCGGCGGGCTTCGGATCGTCACCACGGGCGATCTCGGGCGCCAGATAGGCGGGTGTGCCCGCCAGGAATCCGGTGGCGGTCACCGTGACGTCTCCGGTGGCGTGCGAGATGCCGAAGTCGGTGAGTTTCACGGTGCCGTCGTCACCGACGAGCAGATTGGCCGGCTTCACGTCCCGGTGCATGATCCCGGCGTCGTGCGCCGCCGACAGCGCCGCGGCGGCTTGGGCGCCGATCCCGGCCACCTCGATCGGCGGCAGCGTCGCGCCACCGGCCAGCTTCACGGCCAGGCTCGGCGCGTTCATGTATTCCATGACCAGCCACGGCTGGCCGTCTTCCTCGGCGACGTCGAAGACGGTGATGGCGTTGGGGTGGTGCAGCCGCGCGGCGATGCGGCCTTCGCGCATGGCGCGCAGCTTCGCTTCCAGCGCTTGCGATCCGGTGAGTCCCGGCGCGAGCAGCAGCTGCTTCACCGCGACGGTGCGGCGCAGCCGGACGTCGGTGGCGCGCCACACGACCCCCATCGCCCCGGTGCCGATCGGGTCGGTGAGTCGATAGCGTCCCGCGATCAACCGATCCGATGTCATAACGTGTGCCCCTCCTGCAATACCGCCGAGTCGTCCAGCCCTCCGCGCCACAGCGGGATGAAACTTTCGAAAATCCTACGTGCTGAAATGCTTTGCTCTGGTCTCCGGTTGCCCCGGTCCATGGACTCCCGGCCGCTTCGTGACCAGACTCACAACCGGCACAACGACTTCGGACCGGCCCCGCGGGGACCGGTCCGATCAACCGTCGCCTGCCAGTGTCTCAGGCGTTGAAGTATTTCGCCTCCGGATGCAGCAGTACGAACGCGTCGGTCGACTGTTCCGGGTGCAGCTGCAACTCTTCCGACAGCGTCACCCCGACCCGGCCCGCCTCGAGCAGGTCGACCAGCTTGGCCCGGTCTTCGAGCTCAGGGCAGGCGCCGTAGCCGAAGGAGTACCGCGCACCGCGGTAGCCGAGCTTGAAGTAATCCTGGATATCGGCCGGATCGTCGTCGGCGACCGACTGGCCGTCCAGGGTCAGTTCCTCGCGCACCCGGCGGTGCCAGTACTCGGCCAGCGCCTCGGTGAGCTGCACGCCGATACCGTGCACCTCGAGGTAGTCGCGGTAGTTGTCGGCCGCGAACAGCGCGTTGGCGAAGTCGGCGATCGGCTGACCCATCGTCACCAGCTGGAACGGCAGCACGTCGACCTGGCCGGTCTCGCGGGCCTGCTCACGCGAGCGGATGAAGTCGGCGATGCACAGGAACCGGTCGCGCTGCTGACGCGGGAAGGTGAACCGGTACCGTTCCGGCGCATCGGCGTCCGGCTCGGTGAGCACGATGACGTCGTCGCCCTCCGACACCGCAGGGAAGTACCCGTACACCACGGCGGCGTGCTGCAGCACGCCCTCGGTGGCGAGCCGATCGAGCCAGGCCCGCAGCCGCGGACGGCCCTCGGTCTCCACCAGTTCCTCGTAGGAGGGCCCGTCGCCGCTGCGCTGACCACGCAAGCCCCACTGCCCCAGGAACAGCGCCCGCTCGTCGAGCAGACCCGAATACTCCTGCAGCGGCAGGCCTTTCACCACGCGGGTGCCCCAGAACGGCGGGGTCGGCACCGGCAGATCGGCGGCGACGTCGGACCGCTCGGGCACCTCGATCGGCACCTCGGCGGCCTTGCGCTCGGCGGCGATCCGCTTGGACCGTTCGTGGCGGGCCTTGCGCTCGGCGGCCTTCTCCTTGGCGGCGAGCGCCTCCGGGCTGTCGGGATCGAGACCGCCGCCGCGCTTGACGGTCATGATCTCGTCCATCAGCCGCAGGCCCTCGAACGCGTCGCGGGCGTAGTGCACGTCGCCCTCGTAGACGGCGGTGAGGTCGTTCTCCACGTAGGCGCGGGTCAGCGCGGCGCCACCGAGCAGCACCGGGAACTGTTCGGCGACACCCTTGGCGTTGAGTTCCTCGAGGTTCTCCTTCATCACCACGGTCGACTTCACCAGCAGCCCGGACATGCCGATCACGTCGGCCTTCTTGTCCTGGGCGGCGTCGAGGATGGTCGCGATCGGCTGCTTGATACCGAGGTTGACCACCTCGTAGCCGTTGTTGGACAGGATGATGTCGACCAGGTTCTTGCCGATGTCGTGCACGTCGCCCTTCACGGTGGCGAGCACGATCCGGCCCTTGCCGGAGTCGTCGGTGGCCTCCATGTGCGGTTCCAGGTGCGCCACAGCGGTTTTCATCACCTCGGCCGACTGCAGCACGAAAGGCAGCTGCATCTGGCCCGAGCCGAACAGCTCACCGACGGTCTTCATGCCCGACAGCAGCGTCTCGTTGATGATCTGCAGCGGTGGCACCGTCTGCATCGCCTCGTCCAGGTCGACGTCGAGGCCGTTGCGCTCACCGTCGACGATGCGCCGCTCGAGCCGCTCGAACAGCGGCAGCGCGGCCAGTTCCTCGGCGCGCGAGGCCTTCGACGACGCGGTCGAGACACCCTCGAACAGCGCCATCAGCTTCTGCAGCGGGTCGTAGTCCTCGGTGCGGCGGTCGTAGATCAGATCCAGCGCGACCTGGCGCTGCTCGTCGGGAATCCGGCTCATCGGCAGGATCTTCGACGCGTGCACGATCGCCGAATCGAGTCCGGCTTCGACACATTCGTGCATGAACACCGAGTTCAGCACCTGCCGGGCTGCGGGGTTGAGGCCGAAGGAGATGTTGGACAGACCGAGGGTGGTCTGCACATCCGGGTGCTTGCGCTTGAGCTCACGGATGGCCTTGATGGTCTCCTCGCCGTCTTTGCGCGACTCCTCCTGGCCGGTGCCGAGGGTGAAGGTCAGCGTGTCGACGATGATGTCGGACTCCAGCAGACCCCAGTTGGTCGTGATGTCTTCGATCAGGCGCTCGGCGATCGCGACCTTGGCCTCGGCGGTGCGGGCCTGGCCCTCCTCGTCGATGGTCAGCGCGACCACGGCGGCACCGTGCTCGGACACCAGCCGCATGATCTGCTGGAACCGCGAATCCGGGCCCGCGCCGTCCTCGTAGTTCACCGAGTTCACCGCGCAGCGGCCGCCCAGGTGCTGCAGACCGGCCTGCAGCACCGGCGGTTCGGTGGAGTCGAGCATGATCGGCAGGGTCGAGGACGTCGCCAGGCGCGAGGCCAGCTCGTTCATGTCCTTGGCGCCGTCGCGGCCGACGTAGTCGACACACAGGTCGAGCATGTGCGCGCCGTCGCGGGTCTGGTCCTTGGCGATCTCGAGGCAGCGCTGCCAGTCCTCGGCCAGCATGGCGTCACGGAATGCCTTGGAGCCGTTGGCATTCGTGCGCTCACCGATCATCAGGATCGAGGCGTCCTGCTCGAACGGGACCGCGGTGTACATGCTCGACACGGACGGCTCGTGCTCGGGCGTGCGCCGCGCCTCGATCGGGGGCAACGTGGTCTCGACCGCGCGCACCGCCTCGGCGACCTGACGGATGTGCTCCGGGGTGGTGCCACAGCAGCCGCCGACCATCGCGAGGCCGAACTCGGAGACGAAGCCGCTCATCGCGACCGCGAGCTCCTCCGGGGTCAGCGGGTACTCCGCGCCGTTCGCGCCGAGCACCGGCAGGCCCGCGTTCGGCATCACCGACACCGGGATCTGCGCGTGCCGCGACAGGTGCCGCAGGTGCTCGCTCATCTCGTCGGGACCGGTCGCGCAGTTCAGGCCGATCATGTCGATGCCGAGCGGTTCCAGCGCGGTCAGCGCCGCGCCGATCTCGCTGCCGACCAGCATGGTGCCGGTGGTCTCCACGGTGACGTGGGTGATGATCGGGATCCGGCGGCCCGCGGCGATCATGGCCCGCCTGCTGCCGGTGATGGCGGCCTTGACCTGCAGCAGGTCCTGGCAGGTCTCGATCAGGATGGCGTCGGCGCCGCCGTCGAGCATGCCGAGGGCGGCCTCGGTGTAGGCGTCACGCAGCGAGACGAACGGCGCGTGCCCCAGCGTCGGCAGCTTGGTGCCGGGGCCCATCGAGCCGAGGACGTAGCGCGGGGTGCCGTCGGCGGACGGCCCCATCTCGTCGGCGACCTCACGCGCGATCCGGGTGCCGCGCTCGGACAGGTCGCGGATTCGGTCCTGGATGTCGTAATCGGCCAGGTTGGGCAGGTTGCAGCCGAAGGTGTTGGTCTCCACCGCATCCGCGCCCGCCGCGAAGTAGGCGCGGTGGATGTCGGCGAGGACATCCGGGCGGGTGTCGTTGAGGATCTCGTTGCATCCTTCGAGGCCGCGAAAATCGTCGAGCGTGAGATCCGCGGCCTGCAACATCGTGCCCATCGCACCGTCGCCGATGACGACACGCCGTCGCAGCGTGTCGAGGAGCGTGGTATCGAACCCGGTGGGCAAGGACGCAGACATGAGTCAAGACTAATGGGCGGCTCCGACGCACAAGACCACTGCGGGTGAATCGAGTGGCGCCGGACACAGCTCGAACGGGAAACACGCAACAGCGCCGGTCACCGCAAAACAATTCGCCGAAGACACTAGGCTGACCGGGTGGATGCCAGTGAAACCCCCGAGACGGAACTGCCGACGTTGCGCAATCCCGTGCTGGTCGCGGCCTTCGAGGGCTGGAACGACGCCGGTGACGCCGCCAGTGGCGCGGTCGAACATCTGGAGTTGATCTGGGACGCGGAGCCGCTCGCCGAACTCGATTCCGAGGACTACTACGACTACCAGGTGAACCGCCCGACGGTGCGTCAGGTGGACGGGGTGACCAGGGAGATCCAATGGCCGTCGACCATGTTGTCGGTGTGCTCGCCCCCCGGTAGCGACCGCGACGTCGTGCTGCTGCGCGGGATCGAACCCAATATGCGGTGGCGCAGCTTCTGCAACGACCTGCTCGAGTTCATCGAGCAACTGGGCGTGGAGACCGTCGTCATCCTCGGCGCGTTGCTGGCCGACACGCCGCACACGCGGCCCGTTCCGGTGACCGGTTCGGCGTACAGCCCGGAGGCGGCCGAGCGGTTCAGCCTGGAACAGACCCGGTACGAGGGCCCGACCGGGATCACCGGGGTGCTGCAAGACCAGTGCGTCAAGGCCGGGGTGCCCGCGGTGTCGTTCTGGGCGGCGGTGCCGCATTACGTGTCGCAGCCGCCGAACCCGAAGGCCACGATCGCGCTGCTGCACCGGGTCGAGGACGTCCTCGACATCGAGGTTCCGCTCGGTGAGCTGCCGACACAGGCCGAGGAGTGGGAGGCGGCGGTCAACGAGATGACCGTCGGCGACGAGGAGATCAACGAGTACGTGCGCTCGCTCGAGGAGCGCGGCGACGCGGCGCTCGACCTCAACGAGACCATGTCGAAGATCGACGGCGACGCCATCGCGGCGGAGTTCGAGAAGTACCTGCGCCGGCGCGGCCCGGGCAGTTTCGGCCTGTAGACCTTCGTTCACCAGGGGTTCGCCACGCCGGAACCTCCCGGCTGCCGACGGCACGCCGCCTAGACTTCTTCGGGTGCCGAACCATCCGATCGTCGCTCACCTCCGAGGATTCGACGACCGGATCGCGGTGCTGCACCGGCTCCCGGCCGCGCCCGCCGACACCCTGCACCGGGTGACCTATGCCCAGCTGGCCGACCGTGTCGCGGCGTTCGCGGCGCGGCTCGGCCCTGCGCGGCGGCTGGTCGCGCTGGCCGCGGGCAACGACATCGACTCGCTCGTCGCCTACCTCGGCGCGCTCGACGCGGGGTGTGTGGTCCTGCTGACCGGCGAGTTCTCCGGTGAACTCGCCGCAACCTACGATCCGGACGTCGTCGTCGACCGCGGCCGGATCGTCACCGAGCGCGCGAGCTCGGCGCACCGGCTGCATCCGGAGCTGGCGCTGTTGCTGAGCACGTCGGGGTCGACCGGGTCGCCGAAGCTGGTGCGGCTCTCGGCGCGCAACCTGCTCACCAATGCCGGGGCCATCGCCCGCTACCTCGAGATCGGGCCGCGGGATCGCGCGGCGACCACGCTGCCGCTGTTCTACTGCTACGGGCTGTCGGTGGTGCACAGTCATCTGCTGCGCGGCGCGAGCCTGCTGCTCACCGACCGGTCGGTGAGCGACCCCGAGTTCTGGGACGAGTTCCGCGCGCACCGGGCGACCTCGTTCGCGGCGGTCCCGTACACGGTGGAGCTGCTGGACCGGATCGGTTTCGCGGACATGTCCCTGCCCGATCTCCGGTATGTCACCCAGGCGGGCGGCAGGCTCGAACCGGACAGGGTGCGCGCCTACGCGCGGCTCGGCGCGGCGGCGGGCTGGCGGTTCTTCGTGATGTACGGGCAGACCGAGGCCACGGCCCGCATGGCCTATCTGCCACCGGAACTGGCGGTGGATCATCCCGACTGCATCGGAATTCCGGTGCCCGATGGGCATTTCACGCTCGAGCCGGTCGACGACGGCGCCGCCGACGAACTCGTCTACCACGGCCCCAACGTCATGCTCGGCTACGCGCGCCGCCCCGCCGACCTGGCGCTGGGGCGCACCGTGGACGCCCTGCGCACCGGCGACCTGGCGCGACGCACGGCCGACGGCCTGTTCCAGGTCGTCGGCAGGCGCAGCCGCTTCGCGAAGCTGTTCGGCCTGCGCATCGACCTCGGCCGGATCGAATCCGAGCTCGCCGCAGCCGGTTTCGGCGCGGCCTGCGCCGAGGACGGCGCGCGGTTGATCGTGGCGGTGAGCGGCACCGGCCGTGGTGATCCCGCCGCGCTCATCGCCCGGGTGTCCGGGCTGCCCGCCGCGGCGATCGCGGTGGTGCCCGTCGGCGAGCTGCCGCGCCTGGCCAACGGCAAGATCGACTACCCGGCTGTGCGGGCGACGGCCCCGGAACCGACCGCGACGGGCGAGGATGTCCGGTCGATCTACGCCGACGCGCTGGCGATCCCCGCCGAGCGGATCTCGCCGCAGCAGAGTTTCGTGGAGCTGGGCGGCAATTCGCTCAGCTACGTCACCACGGCCGCCCGGCTCGAACGGGTGATCGGCCGGTTGCCCGCCGACTGGCCGCAGCAGCCGATCGATCGGCTCGAGCGGACACCGCGCTCGCGCACCGGCTTCGGCCGGGCTCTGGACACGTCAACGGCCTTGCGCGCGATCGGCATGGTCCTCGTCCTCGGCTCGCATATCCAGCTGTTCGAAGTGTGGGGCGCGGCGCACGTGCTGCTCGCGGTGGCCGGCTACAACTTCGCCCGCTTCGCGGTGAGTTCGGCGCCTGCCGCACAGCGGCTGCGCCACACCGGGCGGGCGGTGGCGATGGTCGCGGTGCCGACGGCACTGTGGGTGCTGCTCACCATGATCGTCCAGCCCGGCTATTACAGCTGGCAGAATGTGTTGCTGCTCAACAAGGTCCTCGGCCCGCGTAACGACACGGCGGGACATCTGTGGTTCCTGGAGGTGCTGGTCTACTGCACGGTGGCCGCGGCGCTGCTGCTGCGGATCCCCCGGATCGACCGGTGGGAGCGGCGCGCGCCGTTCTGGTTCGCCCTCGCGCTGCTCGGTCTCGCCCTGGTGCTGCGCTGGCAATCGTTCGGGCTCTACCCCGAGCGGGAAATCCCGTTGTCACCGCTGGCCTGTTGGTACTTCGTTCTCGGCTGGGCCGGAGCGAAGGCGACGGCAGTCTGGCAGCGGCTGATCGTCAGCGCCGTGCTGCTGGCAAGTGTGCCCGGGTATTTCGGCGTCACCGATCGGGAACGCCTTGTCATGGCGGGCATTCTCGTGCTCGTCTGGTTGCCCGCGCTGCGCGTGCCCGCCGTCTTCGCCGTGGTGGCGGTGACAGTGGCCGACAGCTCCTTGTTCGCGTACCTGCTGCACTGGCAGGTGTACCCGATGTTCGGCGACCAGCGACTGCTCGCACTGTTCGCCTGTCTCGCGGCCGGAGCCGTCGCTACCGGGATGGTGGTTCGGAGTCGGCGGATGTGGCCACGGCTAGCGCTCCAGGGTCAGAACCTGGGCGGCCGCTTCGTGCGCCAGCTTCGCGATCAGCATGTCGCGCGGGATCGTCTGGCCGGCAAGGTGATCGAGTGACGGCACCACCACATGGTGGGCGTCGGCCCGCTTCAATTCCTGGGTGAGCTCGGCGAACGCCGCACCGTCACCCGCGGTCGATTCATGGAACGTCGCGGCGAAACACATCCCCGCAGTGCGCGCCAGGCTGCGTAGCGCGTCCTCCAATTGGTCGCTCTGGCCGTCGGCCAGGTCGTCCCGCAAGTATCCATAGATCAACGCTTCCACCCGAACCTCCGTTGGATAGGGATCGCTGTTCTGTTGTCGGATCCCCCCGCGCCACGCCGTACGTCGCGCGGGGGTACTGCGTTGCCCTGCAAGCTCTCCTGCACAGCGGGTGTCCGGTCTGCGGGCCGAGCACCTGCTTACAGCATGCGTATTCGCGGCCCGCCGCAGCAGATGTCAAGCCGATGACATCTACATGCCCTATTCGGGACGCCGAACGTTAACTGGTGGGATACTACCGCCGTGACCGCAACTGATGATCGACCCGTCTGGGCTGTCCGGATGCGCTCGGAACGTGACGCGAGGGGGTGGTCGCAAGCCGATGCCGTCCGCGCGATGCGTGCCAAGTCCTCCCACAACCTGCCGACGGACAGTACTCTGCTGCGCAACTGGCGGCGCTGGGAATCCGGGGAATCGCGACCCGACGAGTTCTACGCGCCGATCATCGCGGCCGCGTTCGACACCGTCACCGCCGCGTTCTTCCCCAAGTCCCGGCCCAACCGCGATGACGAGCTGTTATCGGCGACAGGTATGGACACCTTGGAGTTCATCGGCAGGCTCCGGATGTCCGATGTCAACAGCGCGACCCTGGACGCGGTGCGGATCACCGCCGAACGGCTGTGCTGCGAGTACGCCTACGCCGACCCGCACGAGCTGCACGCCGAGGGCACCGCGTGGCTGCGCCGGATCACCTCGCTGCTCGACGGCAGGCTCACCCTGAGCCAGCATCGGGAAATCCTCGTGCTGGCGGGCTGGGTGGCGTTGCTGGTCGGTTGCGTCGGCTACGACCTCGGGCAGCGGGCGGGCGCCGAGGCGACCCGCCGGGCCGCGGATTCGCTCGGTCGCGAGGCGGGCAATGTCGAGATCTCCGCGTGGGCCGCCGAGATGTCGGCCTGGTTCGCGCTGACCGAGGGCAATTTCCGGGGCGCGATCGAGGTCTCGGAGAAGGCGATGCCGGGCACCACGTCGATGAGTGTCGGGGTGCAGCTGGCCGCCCAGCGCGCCAAGGGCTGGGCCCGGCTCGGCGACCGCCGCGCCGTGCAGACCGCGCTCGACGAGGGCAGGGCCATCCTGTCGCGGATGGGTCATCCCGCCGGTCTGGACAACCACTTCGTCATCGACGCGACGAAGTTCGACTTCTACGCCATGGACTGCTGCCGCGTCGCCGGTCAGGACCGGCTGGCCGAGCGCTACGCCCACCAGGTGATCAGCGATTCGACCCGGCCCGACGGGTCGGTCCGCAACCCGATGCGGGTGTCGGAGGCACGGCTGACGCTGGCCGTGGTCGCCGTGCGCGATCGCGATCTCGAACGCGCGATCGAGGAGGGCATGTCGGCCTTCACCGCGGGCAGGCGCTCGTTGCCGTCGCTGGCGTGGATCGCGGGCGAGGCGGCCAGGGAGATCATCGAACGCTACCCAGGAGACCCGCGCACGCGGTCGTTCCTCGCGCAGCTGCGCTCGCTCAACGTCGGGTGAGCCGTGAATACCAGACGCGGGAGGCGCGCCGATCCGGGACGGGTCCCCATGACCTCCCGGCGGCCACCACTAACCTGTCTCCGGTGACCGACCTCGCCGACGGCCTGCCCAGCGCCGTACCCGCCCTGTGGGACGAGCGTCTGCGGTTGTTCTCGTTCGCGACCGCCGAGAAGCGCGCCGACTACCTGCGGGTGCTGCGCGCTTTCGACAGCGCCCGCGCCGCGTACGTGGTGTTGTTGCACGCCGACGACGTCGCGGAGTGGATCGCCAGGGCCGAGACGGGCGCGCACGCGGGGCCCGCGGGCGTGCCGTTGCCCGCCGTCGAGATCGGCCCGCTGCTCGAGCAGCTGCATCGCTGGGGCGTACTGGAGCGCAGCTACGACGGCACCCGCGCGGCCACCCTCGCCGAATACCGCAACCGGCACTACGTCTACCAGTTCGCCCAGGCCGGATTCCAGGCGTACCGGGCGGTGGCAGGGGTGCTGACGGCGAGGATGGACGACGCGTCGCTGTCGCGCCTGGTGCTGCCCGAGCTGCTCACCGATCTGCGCACCCTGGCCACCGCCAACCGCGACGGCGACGCCGAGCGCGTCTACACGACGCTGCGCAGGCTCGACGCGACCCTGACCGACATGGCGGCGCGGGCTGCGCATTTCTACCTGTCGCTGGGCGATCTGGTGCGCACCACCGAGATCACCCCGGAATCTTTTCTCGCGCACAAGGATGCGCTGCTGGCGCACATGCGCGAGTTCAGCATGGACCTGGCGCGTTTCGCGCCCCGGCTGGCGGCCGCGATCGGTGAGGTCGAGGACACCGGGGTCGGGCAGCTCATCGGGCGCGCGGCGAGCTGCGACGAGCGGGTGTTGCTGAGCCCGGCCGAGCGGGAAGCGGACTGGCGGTCGCGCTGGGACGGCCTGCGCACCTGGTTCGTCAGCGCGGGCAGCGGCGAGGCGAACGAGTCGTGCGAGGCCGACCGGCTGCGGGAGGCGACGATGAGTGCGATCGCCGCGGTGCTGTCGCTGTTGCGCCGGGTCACCGAGACCCGCCGCGGCGGGGTCAGCCGGGAATCGGCGCTGCGGCATCTGGCCGCCTGGTTCGTCGACACCCCGACAGCGGGCAGTGCGCACGCGCTCTACGACGCGGTGTTCGGCCTGGGCAGACCGCGCCACCTGGCGCTGGAGCATCCCGATGCGGAGGTGATTCCCGCGGGCCGATCCTGGTGGGAAGCACCACCGTTGGAAATCTCGCGGACTCTCGCCGAGACGGGCCGCGCACCGACCGCGGGCGCGCCGGCCAGGATCGCGCGCAACGACGCGGGCATCCGCAGACTGCGCGAGGCCCAGCTGGCCGCGCAGCGCGAGCGCGCGGCGGCCGCGGCATCGCTGGCCACCGGCGCCGTGCACGAGCGGGTGCTCGACCAGCGCGAGACCGAGGTCCTGCTGCGACTGCTCGACGCGGCATCGACGGCGTGGGTGCCGGTCAGCGGGAAGGTCGACGGCACAACGGGTTCCGACAACGGCGTCACGCTGACGGTCCGCCCCTGTGACGGGTCGACGATCATCCGCACCGCGGCGGGCCTGCTGCATCTGAACAATCGCCGCCTCGAGGTCACCGCGACGACGCGACGGGGGACGCCACGATGAGACAGCAACGTCGCATCGACGCCCTCGCCCTGGACAGCTACCAGCGCGCTGCCCGGGTGATGCTCGCCAACCACCTGGTCACCCGGGTCTATCCCGACCGGATCGCGCTGCCGTTGATCCGGCGCTGGGCCACCGAGCTGCGCGAGGACCTCGCCGAACTGTTCGGCTACCGCCTGGAAGTCACGGAGACCACGGCCCGGCTCTACCCCGTGCACGACCGGCTCGACGACACCGTGCCCGCGCGCAGCGTCAACGATCGCGTCTTCGATCGCCGTCGCTACGCCTACCTCGCCCTGGCACTGGCCGCGCTCGGCCGGGCAGGCGACCAGATCACCCTGTCCGAATTGGCCGAGCACGTGGCCGACTACGCGAGCCGGATCGACGGCCTCGAGTTGTCCACCGACCGCGCCGCCGACCGGGACGCCTTCGTCGACGCGGTCGGCTGGCTGGGTACCCGGGGCGCGCTGACACTGGCCGACGGGGACGCGGGCGGCTGGGCCAGCGATCCCGAGGCGGGCGAGGCGCTCTACGACATCGACCGGCCGGTGGTGTTCGCGCTGTTCCGGCCGCCGCGCGCGCTGCAGCACCTGCACAGCGTGCGCGGTCTGCTCGCCGACGACACCGAGCAGGCGCCCGCCGAGCAGGCCCGCCGGGTACGCCGCGCCCTGGTGGAGCGGCCGGTCGTGTACCTGGCGGACCTCCCGCCCGCCGACCGTGCCCTGCTCGGCCAGGACCGCCTGGTGGGTGAGGTCGAGTACTGCACGGGTCTGCGCGCCGAGCGCCGCGCCGAAGGGGTCGCGCTCATCGACACCTCGGGCAGGTTGTCCGACACCCGCTTCCCCGGCACCGGCACCCTCGCGCAGGTGGCGCTGCTGCTCATCGGCGAGATCGCCGACGTGGTCCTCGACATCGACAATCCGGTGCCGCACCGCCCCGCTGCCGCCGACGAGGACGCACTGCTCGACCAGCTCGACGCGGCCATCCCCGAGGCAGGCGTGTTCGCCCCGCTCGCCGAGGATGCCGAAACCCTCGACACCGCAGCGGATTCCCTCGCCGAAGACCCCGATGACACCGGGCCGGTCACCTACCCGTTCCTCGAGGACACCTGGGTGCGCGGCACCGTCACCGCGCTCACCGACCGCTACGGCGCGACCTTCGCCGCGCAATGGCAGGCCGACGTCGGCGGGCTCACCACCGAGGTGATCGCCCTGCTCACCAAATTGCGGCTGATCCGGCCGGTCGAGGGCGGGCTGCTCGTGCTGCCCGCGCTGGCCAGATACCGGGGCGCGGTGGTCACCGTGCGGGTCCGGCAAGCCGAGGAATTGTTCGTCACCGCCGCCGGCACCGACGGCAGCAGTACCGGAACGGGAGGGAACTGAGGAGATGTCGCTCATTCACGGCGGAGTGCGTTTCGTCCCGACCCGCGCGGGCATCGTCAACCTGTGGGACTACCGCGACCAGGAGTTCTGTTTCGCCGACGGCCGCCTGGTGCTGCGCGGCCCCAACGGATCCGGCAAGACCAAGGCCCTGGAAGTGCTGTTCCCGTTCGTCCTCGACGGGCGGATCGAGCCGCGCAGGCTCAATCCGTTCGCCGGTGAAGAACGCACCATGAAGTCGAACCTGCTCTACCGCAAGCAGGAATCGGCCTACTCGTATGTGTGGATGGAGTTCGCGCGCGGCAGCTGGGACGATCCGGAAGTCGTCACCGTCGGGATCGGCATGCGCGCGACCCGGTCTTCGGACAAGGTGACCCGCTGGTACTTCGTCGCCGACGGCCGCGCAGGCGTGGACTTCTCCCTCATCGGTCCCGACGACCGCCCGCTGACCCGCAAGCAGCTCGCCGAGCAGATCGGCAGCGACGCCATCGTCGACCGGCCGGTGGAGTACCGCGCCGCCATCGACGCGCGCATGTTCGGGCTCGGTGTGCAGCGCTACGACCAGCTGATCAACCTGATCCTCACCCTGCGTCGGCCGCAGCTGGCCAAGAACCTGGACCCACGGGGCCTCTCCCAGGCGCTGACCGACGGCCTGCGGCCGCTCGACGAGCAGCTGATCCTGGACGCGGCCCGCTCGTTCAGCGATATGGAGGAGGTCGGGCGCACCCTCGACGGGCTCGTCCAGGCCGACACCGCGACCCGCCGTTTCGTCGACGTGTACCGGAAATACCTTGCGGTACAGGCGAAGACCGATGTCGACCAGGTCCGCACCCGGCTCGACGCGGTGACCAACGCCTCGACCGCCCTGTTCGCGGCCACCGCCCTGCGCACCCGTCGCGAGGCCGACCGCACCGAAGCCGAGACCAGGGCCGAGGAGGCCGACCGCGCCTACGAGCAGGCCATCGCCGACCGCGAGAACCTGCAGCGTTCCAGCGCCTACGAGGGCAAACAGCAACTCGACGACCTCGCCGACGCGGTCCGCAGGCTCGAGACCTCCGCGGCCGTGCACCGCGACAAGGCCGCCGAGGCGGGCCAGACCCTGCAGCGCCGCGCCGAAGAGGCCGAGCGGGCCGCCGAAGCGGTGCGCACCGCCGCCGCAGCACTGGTCCGGGGCGAGGACGCCTTGCGCGCCGCCGCCGAGGAAGCCGGCATCGAGTGGGTGGCGCCGAGCGCCGACGGCCGCGGCGACCAGATCACCGCCGCCGTGCGCGGGCACGCGGAGGAACGCGATGCCGACGTCCGCGCGGTACGAAAAGCGTTGAGCCGCTGGGAATCCCTGGCCGCCGACCGCACCCGCGCCCAGCGCCTGGCCGAACGTGCGGTCGAGTTGCGCGATGCCGCGGCCGCCGAGGTGGCCCACGCCGAAGCCGCCGTCGCCCTGGCTCGCACCGAATCCGCTGCCGCCCTGCGCACCTGGTGGCAGACGAACTCGGCGGTCTTCGCACCGCTCGTCGCCGATCCGAATCGCCCCGGGCTGTTCGCCGCCTTGGAATCGGCCGTTGCGGCGGCGGGCGCCGAGGACGCGCCGTCCGCGCACGAGGTGCTGGCCGAGCATTGCGAGCCCCTGCAGGAACAGATCCGCACCCGCCGTCAGGACGCCAAGTCCAGGGCAGCCGCTGCCATCGCGCGCCGGGAAAGCCTTCGCGCCGAACGCAAGCGCGTGGCCGCTGAACGCGACGACGCACCACCCCCGCACCCCACCGACTCCGGCGAACACGGCGGTCTGCCCGGCGCGCCCCTGTGGCGGCTGGTTTGCTTCGCGGACACTGTAACTCCCGCCGAAGCCGCGGGCATCGAGGCCGCCTTGCAAGCCGCAGGCCTCCTCGACGCCTGGATCTGCGGCCCCGACCTCCCACCGGATGTCGAGGGCGTTCGCTACCTCCGCCCGCTTGCCACCGAGGACCGTCCCACCGGCCGCACCCTCGCCGAAGTCCTTGTCGTCGAGGAGAATTCCGACGACCTGTCGATCCCGACCGCGACCGTCGCCGACGTCCTCGCCTCGATTGCGCTCGACGACGCATCGGCATCGGACAACGAGGCCCCCGTCGTCATCGGTACCGCAGGTGCCTACCGCCACGGCCTGCACGTGGGCCGCCACACGAAGCCCGAGGCCGAATTCCTCGGTGCGACCGCACGCGCCCGCCGCCGTGAATTGCGCCAAGCCGAGCTCGACGCGGCGATCGACGAAGCCACGGCCGAGGCAGACGCGGCAAAGGCCGAGGAGGCCACGGCCACCGCCGAATTGGCGGCCATCAGTGCGGCGACCAAAGCCCTCCCCCGCCCCTCCGCGATCACCTCGGCCCTCCGCGCCGTCGCCGAGACCGCCGGTCTCATGCGGTCGAGATCCGAGGCCGTCACCCAGGCCGAGCGTGAGCTCGACCAAGCGGTCGGCGAGGCCACCGCGATGGACAAGAAGCTGCGCGCCACCGCCCAGGCGCACCGCACCCCGACCGAGGCGCGCGAACTCGACGCGCTGGCCGCCGCGATCCGGCACTTCGAGAACACCGGAACCGGGCTGCTGCGCCTGCGGGCCGAGCACGAGCGGGAGCGCGAACGCGAACGCGAGGGCGCCGACCGCCACGACGAGGCGCGGGCGCTGGCCGAGGCCTTCGCCGAGGAGGCCGAGGCAGCCCGCCTCGGATACACCGAGCAGCAACGCAAGCTCGAGACCCTGCGCGAGGCACTGGGTGCGAGCGCCGCCGATATCGATCGCGAACTCGACGCCGCGCGCGCCGCGATCGAGGCCGCCAAGGCCGAGCAGCGGGCCGCCCGCAAGGCCGCCAATGCCGCGATCGAAGCCGTCGGCGATGCCGAGGCCGCCTATCGCACCGCCAACGAAGCCCTCGCCACCGCCCTCACCGAGGTACTGGCCGAGGTGCGCTCGCTGGCGCCCTATGCCCGGCCCGACCTGCTCAGCCTGCTCGGCGCGTCCGTCGAGCACCGCTGGCCGAGCACCGAGGCCGCCTGGTCGACCCAGGAACAGTTGCAGTACCGGATCGTCGCCGCAGGCCCCGAGACCGATCCCGTGGTACTGCCCGACGAGGTAGGCGCCCTGTTCGCCGATCTCGACACCGCCACCGCCCAGGTGCGCGCCACCGAGGCCGGGCGCAAGTCCACCCGCTCGGCGGTCACCAGCGCGCTGCAGGAGTTCGACGCCGCGCTCACCGCCTCGGGCCGCGACTACCGGCTGCACTGGGACGCCGCCGACGGGCTCACCGTGGTGGCCGTGCACGACGAGAACGGTCAGGCCGCGCTCGCCGATTTCGCCGCCCGCATCGACGCCGCCCGCCGCGACCAGGAACTGCTGCTCACCGACGCCGAGCGCCGCATCCTCGAGGACGCGCTGCTGACCGGCCTTGCCCAGCAGATCCACGAACGCACCAGCGACGCACGCGAACTCATCTCCCGCATGGGCGCGGAGATGAAGCAGCGACGGATGTCCTCGGGCAACACCATCGGGGTGCACTGGGTGCTGGCCGACGGCCTGTCCGAGGCCGCCCGCGCCATGTGCAAGCTGCTCGACCGCGACACCGCGGCGCTGAGCCCGGAGGATCTGGGTTCCGTCCGTGCCCATTTCGCCAGTGAGATCCGCGCGGCCCGCACCGCCCACCCGGAGCGGTCCTATCCCGAGATCCTCGCCGCCACCCTCGATTACCGCACGTGGCGGGTGTTCTCGTTCACCCTCATCAACGGCGACGGCAGCGAGGACAAGCTGACCGTGGCCCGGCACAGCGCGCTCTCCGGTGGCGAGCAGTCGGTCTCACTGCACCTGCCGCTGTTCGCCGCGGCGCACGTGATGCTCGACTCCGCCGACCCGCAGGCCCCGCGCCTGCTCGCGCTGGACGAGGCGTTCGCCGGTGTCGACGACAACGGCCGCAGCGAATTGCTCGGCCTGAGTGTGCAATTCGATCTCGACCTGTTCATGACCGGCTACGACCTGTGGATCACCTACGGGCACGTCCCCGGCTGCGCCCACTACGACCTCGCGCATTCGACCGCCGAGAACACCGTCAGCGCGACGCTGCTCGTGTGGGACAGCGGCGAACTACTGGCCGAACACGACGGCGGCGACCTCACCACCGCACTGGGCTCACCCAACCGGCGCCGCGTCCCCAACACCATCGAGGGCGGACTCACCCTGGAGGGCATGCCGGGCGAACCGGCGCCGGTGGGCTGAACAACCCCCGGTTCGCCAACCGTCCTTGACGCCACCACGCGGCCGCGGCAGCGTGGTGGCCAGGGAATTGCCGGACACCCGAGACCGACCGGTTTTCTCTCCCGGGAATTGGCGCATCGAATTTCGCGGAATCGGTTGCTCGAAATCCTCGGTGCTGCCAGGATTTTGCTCACGTGACGGCCAAGACCAGGTCGGGCCGACACGATCACGGTGCGGTCGACACCGCACGCCGTCAGCAAGTCTTCAGAGGATCGTCGTGCCTTATCGACAGAATCAACACCTCCCACCCCGGTTCTACCGGCAGATTTCCGCTACCGCGCGGAGCCGCGCACTCGTGCGTTCCGGCCCGTCGTGGTCGCCGCGTGCACCGATGCGCTGAGTTCGCCGGAACTCGGCCGACCCAACCCGATGAAGGTGCCGGAAATATTCGCCGGAATTGTTCGGTGGTCGTTGCTGGCCCGCCTGCGCGGGGGTCGCCATTCCCTCGGGCCTGCACCGACCTTCCCCTGTCCACCGCGGGATGTGACCACCATGCAGCTACCCGTCCCCCTGCGGGACACCACCCGTCCGCTCGACACCGCACTCACCGACGCGCGCACGGGCCGGCGTTCCGGCATCCTGCGGGTCACCGGCGAACCGGGCGGTGACATCCGGTTCGCCGACGGCCGGATAGTCACCGTGAACACCTGCGGCGCACCGGGTTTCGACGTTCTCGACCGGGAGGAGCAACCGCTCGGCGCGGCCCGCGCCCGCCTGCTGCGGATGACGGCCACCGTCGACGGCCTGTTCGCCATCGCGGCGGGCTGGATCGATCGCTGCTACTGGATCGACGCCGACCCGGAGGTCTTCGCGGGTGCGGATCCCGGCTACGAATCCGAGTGGCTGCTCAGCGAGACCGCGCGCCGGCTGTCCGCGCTCGCCGCCGCCGGCTTCTCACCGCACCGGAACCTGTTGGCACTCACCGAGTTCGGTCGTTCGCGGCGTGACGAGGATGACACCACCGCCATTCTGCGCCTGGTCGACGGCACCCGCAGCTGCCGCGATCTGGCCTTCCTGCTCGGCCGCCCGCTCTACCCGGTCACCGTCGAGGTCGCCCGCCTCCTCGCCTGCCACCAGCTGACCATCCCCGCCCGGCCTGCCGCCGACCGATCCCCCGGCACCGCGGACACCGGGATGGTCGATCCGGCACTGCCCCGCCGCCGCCGTGGCGCCAGCGGAATCAACGACACTCTGCGGCCGCGCCCACCGCAGGCCGCGCCCCCGTCCGCGATCGCCGTGGACGTGCCCGACTCTTCGCCACGGCGGAGAACCGAAAGGATCCCATGAACCCCAACGGCACCCCCGCCACCATGACCGAACGGCTCGGCGCGACGGTGAAATCGCTGCGCGCCGAAGTACCCGACTGCGCCGCGGCGGGCGTCATCGACCTGTCGACCGGCATGCTGCTGTCGGTGGAGACCGTCGACAACCACCCGCCCGAGGTCCTCGACCTGCTCGCGGCCGCCACCCTCGACCTGTTCCAGGGCCGCAATGTGGTGATGATCGAGGACATCTGGAAGGAACGGCGCGGCATCCGCAGCGACGACCACTATTTCCAGGAGATCCTGGTCAATTCCAACAACCTCACCCACCTGTTCCTGCGCGCCGAGAGCCGCGATGATCTGGTGGTCGTGGTGGTCTGCCGCAAGACGGTCAATGTCGGCATGCTCTTCGCCCAGTCACGCCGGGTGCTCAAGGACGCGGGCAGGCTGTAGCCCGGTTCATCCCTCCAGCGCGTGCGCGACGCGCCCCGCCAGCTGCCGCAACCTGGTGCGCAGCTCGGGCGAATCGTGCACACGGAAGCGCACTCCCAGTGACAGCAACTGCGCCGCAAGCCATTCCGGGTCGTCGTCGCGGGTCTCGGTGAGCCTGCACGCGGTGTCGCCGTCGGCGACCAGCGAGTCCACGGTCTCGCCGAGCCTGCCCGCGACCCGCGGCAGCGGCGCGTCGATCGTCACGTCGACCCGGTATTCCGGTGTGCCCCAATCGGTCCGGTACCCGCCCACGTACTCGGCGGCATTCGCGGCGGGCAGCTGCCGCGCGACGATGCGGGCGCCGGTGGGCTGCGGACTCTCGATGCGGTCGGCGCGAAAGCTGCGCCACGCTTCCCGGTCGAGGTCATAGGCGACGAGATACCAGCGCCTGCCCGCCGCCGCGACGCCCATCGGTTCGACGTGACGGCGCGACTCCACACCGGCCGCGTCCCGGTAGCGCAGCCGCAGCCGTTCCCGGTTGCTCACCGCGGCGGCGAGGGTGGTGAGCACCTCCGGATCGACCGTGGGCCCGGTGCCCGCGCGCACCGCGACGGCCGCGCCGACCACTCGCACCCGCCTGCGCAGTTTCGCGGGCAGCACCTGCTCGAGCTTGGTCAGCGCGCGCACGGAGGCATCCTCGATACCGGCGACGGCTTGCCCCGCCGCGACCCGCAGGCCGACCGCGACGGCCACCGCTTCGTCCTCGTCGAGCACCAGTGGTGGGAGTGCCGATCCGGCGGTAAGCCGGTATCCGCCGGTGGCGCCCATGGCCGCCACCACGGGATAGCCCAGCTCGCGGAGCCGGTCGACATCGCGGCGGACCGTGCGGTCGGTGACGCCGAGCCGCTCGGCGAGTTCGCTGCCCGGCCATTCGCGGGGTATCTGCAGCAGCGAGAGCAAACGGAGCAGGCGGGCGGCGGTATCGGTCATGCCGAGAATTCTCTCCTCCATCTAGGACCGATTCTGTCCTAGATGGCTTCTACCGTGGTGAACACACCGACCGAGGAGTTCGCATGACGACCATTCGCCCCTTCCGTATCGACATCCCGCAGGCCGACCTCGACGACCTGCGCGACCGCCTGCGCAGGACCCGCTGGGCGGCGCCACTGCCGGGTGCTGGCTGGGATCGCGGCGTGCCGACCGACTATCTGCGTGAGCTGGCGCGGTACTGGGCCGAGGACTTCGATTGGCGCGCACAGGAATCCGCGCTCAACGAGTTCCCGCAATTCGTCACCGAGATCGACGGCCTCGACGTGCACTTCCTGCACGTCCGCTCCCCCGAGCCCGATGCGGTGCCGCTGCTGCTCACCCACGGCTGGCCGCTGTCGTTCGTCGAATTCACCCGCACCATCGGCCCGCTGACCGATCCGCGGGCCCACGGCCTCGATCCGGCCCTCGCCTTCCACGTCGTGGTGCCCTCGGTCCCCGGCTTCGCCTTCTCGGCAGCGCCGCGCGACACCGGGATGAGCACGGCCAGGGTGGCGCGCATGTGGACGACCCTGATGGACCGCCTCGGCTACGACCGTTACGGCACCCAGGGCGGTGACCTCGGTGCCTACATCGCCCCCGAGATGGCGCTCGCCGCGCCCGAGCACGTCATCGGCGTGCATCTCGACGGCGGGATCGGCATGCCGACAGACGCCGACGTGCCGACGATGTCGGACGAGGACCTCCTGCAGTGGGAGGAGATGCAGCAGTGGATGACCGGCGGCATCGACCACCACACCCTGCTGCGCGCCGCGCCGCAAACCTTCGCGCTGGGCTGGAACGATTCCCCGGTGGCACTGCTGGCCTGGCAGATGCAGAAATACCAGGAGTTCACCCCGATGGCCGACCTGGCCGAGGACGTGATCGACCGCGATCACTTGCTCACCAACATCGCGATCTACTGGTTCACCCAGACCACCGGCACCTCGTCCTGGCCGATGTACAACGGCCTGCGCGACGGCGGTTTCGGCTGGCCCACCGGCCAGAACCTTGTCCCGACCGGCGTCTACGGCGGCGGCTCACCCCTGATGCGCAAACTCGCCGACCGCGACAACAAGATCACCCACTGGCCCGCAGGCAACCCGGGCAACCACTTCGTCGCCATGGAGGAACCCACGGCCCACGTCACCGACATCCGAACCTTCTTCGCCGCCCTCCGCTGAGCCGCAGCGAGCCGGGCACGCGTCACGCTGCCCGGCTCGGTCGGCTACCGCGGACCCGGCCTCACCGCATACTGGCGTCGGGCACCCGCGGTGGGCACGCTGCGCCGGGGGCGGTGGCCAACTCGAAATGCCACCATTCGTTGTCGAAGGTCCGGCACAGGCCCCAGCGGTTGCCGTTGGTTTCCAGCCATTGCGCGCCGACCTGGGGGCCGACGTCGACGGCATGGCCGGAGACGTGGGTCGACTCCTCCGGTGGCAGGACCCAGCGGCGGGCCTCGTCGGGGCTGCCGTAGGTGGCGAGGCCGTCCTGCCACAGCATTTCCTGCTGCTCGTGCGAGCGGTAGCCCGAGGTGATCGACAGTGGAATGCCCTCGGCGTGCGCCTGCTGTTCGGCGAGGGCATAGGCCAGGGCCAACGACGGATCGAGCCCCTCGGTGCCCGCGGCGGACTGGAACTGTTCACGCTGGTCGGTGGCACCCGGCTGGGCCTCGGCGATGCCGATACCGACGGCGGTCACGGCCGCGGCGGCCGTCATCGTCACCAGCATCCGGTCGGCCACCCGGCCGAGCACAGTAGTCATGGCAGGAGTCTATCGACCGGCCCGCGCCCGAGCCGACCACCGAGGTGGGCTCGAGCGCGGTGCACGGCGGTCCCGGCGGATCATTCCGCCGGGGCCGGCGACCGTCTCACGGTGTGCGGGTCAGCTCGGCCGGGGACGCACCGGTTGACCGGACCGGCCAGCGGCCCGGTGCCGCGGTGTAGGCGGGCAGTGCGTCGGGCTGCCGGTGCCGACCGGGAACCGGCCGGATCGCGCGATGCACCGCGAGGCCGGTCAGCACGCCGATCAGCGTCAGTCCCACCCACACCAGCCGGTCGGCGCCCGCCGAGCGGGCCACGTCGAGGACCGCGCCCGTCCCCAGGTTGCCCGCCAGGATGGCCACCCCGACGATCGTGTTGTAGAACCCGTAGTGGGTCGCCACCAGCTTGCCCTCGCTCAGCGAGACGACGGTGTCCATCTCGAACGGGAAGACCGCCGCCGTCCCGACCGCCAGCAGCGCGGCGGACAGCAGCAGCGCCACGGCCGCGGCCACCGTCCCGAACGGTCCAGCGCCGGGTACCAGCGCGAGCGGGACGAACGCCGCGGCCAGCACGCCGACGCCGAGGACGAGACCGCGCCCGATCCCCCAGCGCGCTCGCAACCACGCGGTGATCCGCACCTGACCGGCGACGGCGACCACACCGGACACCACGAACACCAGCGCGGTCAACTCCTGCGCGCCTGCCCCCGAGATGGCTCCCGCGTGCAGCGGCAGGGCCAGATACACCTGGAACGACAGCACATAGGTGCCGCCCATGGCCACCGCGAACGCCACGAAGCGCCGGTGACCGGCGATCGCGCGCCAGTCGGTCCACACCGACGAAGTCGTGGTCACGCCGCGGCGCTGTGGCAGTGCGCACAGCTGCGCCACCGAGAGCACCGCGAACACGGCGGCCGCTGCCGCGGCGGTCCAGCGGAAATCCACGCCGAGCAGGGCGATACCGACGAGCGGGCCGGCCAGGATGCCCGCCTGGTAGAACACGTTGAACACCGCGAACGCCTCGACCCGCCGCTCGCCCGCTTCGGCGGCCAGGTACGCGCGCACCGCCGGGTTGAACAGGGCACCCGCGAATCCCGTTGCGGCGGAGGCGATCAGCAGCATCGGCAGCGAGGTGGCGAAGATCAGCGCGGCGAATCCCGCGGTGCGCAGCACACATCCGGCGACGATGAGCGGTTTGTAGCCGAGGCGGTCGGCCAGTGTGCCGCCGATCAGGAACATCCCCTGCTGCGAGAAGTTCCGGACGCCGAGCACCAGCCCGACCGCCCACGCGGCCAGGCCGAGCGGGCCGGAGAGATACCCGGCCAGATACGGCATCAGCATGTAGAACCCGAGGTTGATGCCGAACTGGTTGATCATGAGCAGCCGGGCGGGTGTGTCGAAACCGGCTAAGGTCCGCAGCGTCTTCATGCGCGCACCGGTCCTGCCGTGTCATCGGACGCGAGCGCGCCGGGATCGAGCACCGTCGTGCAGCGCGTCCAGGACTCGACCACCCGCTCGGCCGGGTGGGAGATCGTGTCGGGGTCGGTGGCGGGCGGCCCCGTCAGCAAGCCGTGCTCCCGGCAGTAGCCGTCGTTGTAGACCGTGTCGAAGTAGCGGTGCGGGCCGTCGGGGAAGATGGCGACGATCCTGGTCTCCGCGTCGGCGGTCCGGGCGGCCCAGCCGGCGACGAGGGCGACCGCGCCGACGCTCCACCCGCCGGTGGCGTAGTGCGTGGCGGCCAGGGTCCGGCAGGCCCAGACCGCTTCCGCCGGTGCGACCCAATGGATTTCGTCGAAGGCGCGGTAGTCGACATTGGCCGGGTGGATGTTCGAGCCGAGGCCACGCATCAGCCGCGGCCCCGCGGGCTGGCCGAAGATCGTGGAGGCCACCGTGTCGACGCCGATCAGGCGAAGCCCGGGATACCGACGGCGCAATTCCCGTGCGACACCCGCGGAATGGCCGCCCGTGCCGACCGCGCAGACGAGCACGTCGACCCGCCCGACCTGGTCGATCAGCTCGTGCGCGAGCCCGGCGTAGCCGTCGGCGGCGTCGGGATTGCTGTACTGGTCCGGGCACCACGCGGTGGGCTCGGCGGCGAGGAGTTCGGCGACCCGGTCCCGGCGCGCCTGCTGCCAGCCTCCGGCGGGATGGGCCCGCTCGACCAGGTCGACCCAGGCACCGAAGGCGGCGAGCATCCGCGCGACGATCGGTTCCAGCCCGGGATCGGTGACCACGGTGACCGGATGAGCGTGCACAAGTCCGGCCAGGGCGAGCCCGAGCCCGAGTGTGCCGCTGCTGGATTCGACGATCCGCGCGCCGGGGGCGAGGTCGCCGCGCTGCTCGGCCCTGCGCACCATGTGCAGAGCGGGACGATCCTTCATCCCGCCGGGGTTGAATCCTTCCAGCTTGGCCCAGAACCCCCGGTCGGCGGTGGTCAGCGGCGCTCCCACCCACATCACCGGGGTATTGCCGACAAGTCCCTGTGGACGCTCGGCGATCGAGGCAACGGTCCGGTCGAGCACGTATTCCTGCATGTCTGTCGCTTCCTGTGTCGGCCGCCGGGCACGACGGCGCGGACGAGAACGGGCACGCGGACACCGGCCTGCCACCGGTGTGGCAGGCCTGGCGCTGACCGATCAGCGTCGACAGATGCAGAACTGGGTGAGGATGTCGCGGCCCTGGCGATACCGCAGCGGCGAGCGAGGCGGGGCGCGGGCGGCCACGGCCGGATGACCGAGGCTCGCGAGGAGAACGACGACCAGCGCGCCGAGCAAGCCCAGGATGGGCAGCACGAGCCCGGTATCGGGCGCCGCGGTACCGACCAGGCAGTGGTCGGGCAGCGGATGACCCGGAACGGCGAGCCCGGCCCCTTCGGCGACGGCGGCGACCACGCCGAGCGGCGTGTCCACACCATGGTGGTCGTCGTGATGCACGGTGGTGCAGTCGATCACGAGCGCGCACACGGCGGCCACGATCATGACGAACGCGCACAGGACACCCGTGCGGTGAGGCGAGGGACGGTCAGTCCGATGACCCACCGTGCCTCCTTCCGCTCATCGCCGGTGACCTACGCCGACCAAGCTACTACGTCATTGCGTAGACACAGGTCAGCGCCGTCGGACCGGACGATCCGGGTGTGGCGGAGGCCTAGTGGCCCGCCCGCCTGCGGGCGATCGCGCGGCCGATCTCGGTGGCCGGCGGCTCGCCGTAGAGCCACTCACGGGCCAGCTGATGCCAGTTGGCCCTGACCTGCAACTGACCGAGGGTGGCGAAGGTGAACAGGTCGGCACGCCGGGAGAAGACGTGCTCGGGCGGGAGCAGTTGCCTGCGCATGCCCTGGAATTCGGCCGAGCGCGGGTCGACGGCGAGCAGGACGGCGCTGGTGGCCAATTCGGGAGTGATGGTGACTTCTTCGTCGAGCAGATGCCACCCGCAGGCCGCCCAGACGTACGCCAGGCATTCCTCGACGGTGACCCCGGCGTCCGGGTCGATGATGCCGCGACCGACCCAGGCCGCGTACAGGTCCTCGGGCCGGTCCTCGGCGGCGGCCCGCAGGCAGGAGCGCTCGAAATCGACGTGCTCGGGGTCCATCAGGTTGTAGAGCCCGAAATCGACGAAGGCGAGCCTGCCGTCCTCGGCGAGCAGCACATTGCCCGGATGCGGGTCGCCGCAGAACTCGTTGTCGGTGAACAGGGTTCCGAGGTAGAAGCGATAGATCAGTTCGCCGTAGTGGTCCCGGTCCGCGGCGGGCAGCGCTTGCAGGTGCGAGAAGCCGTGGCCCGCCACGTATTCGGTCACCAGCACGTTGTGCGAGCAGTGCTCCTCGATCGCGTCGGGCACGGTGATGTAGGGGTGACCGCGGTAGCGCTGGGCGACCAGGTGCTGGGTCCGCGCCTCCCGCAGGTAGTCGAGCTCGCTGCGCAGATTGGCGGCGATCTCCTCCAGTACTCCGGTGTCGGCCATGCTCGGGAGCACGGATCTGGCCATCTTGCTGAGGAATTCGAGATTGCCGATATCGGCGTGGACGGCGCGTTCCACGCCGGGGTACTTCACCTTGACCGCCACCGCGCGGCCGTCACGCAGGGTCGCCCGGTGCACCTGACCGATCGAGGCCGCGGCGATCGCGGTCTCGTCGAAGTCGGCGAAGATCCCCGACAGCGGGCCGAGGTCCTCCTCGATCACGCGGCGCATGGTGGGGAACTCGACCGCGGGAGCCCGGTCACGCAGCGCCGCGAGCTGGCGGGTGAACTGCGCGCGGTGCGATTCGGGGACGAAGTCGAGATCGAGCACCGACAGCATCTGCCCCAGCTTCATCGCCGAGCCCTTCATGCTGCCGAGCACCGCGACGATCTGCTGCGCGGTCTTCATCGCCGACCGCTCGGCCAGCACCTGCCTGGCTTCCTCGGTGCGCCCGATCATCGACAGCCGCGTCCCGACCCCGCGCACGGTCTGCTCGGCGGCCAGCCTGCCCAGCTTCCCGCCGCGCGCCACTCGACCGGAGGGAACTCCGGAGGTCGCCATATCCACCCCCGTCGAGCCGGTCCAGCGCATGTCGCGTCACACTACACCGCACCGCGACCGCGCACGGCCGGACGAACGAAGACCCCGGATCGCACCGTGGCGAGGCCGGGGTCTTCGGGATCTGCGACCGCTTACACGCGTTCCTTGGAGCGGGTGCGCACGCGCAGGGCGATGGGCTTGGAGGTTTCGGCGAAGAAGTCGTTGCCCTTGTCGTCGACGACGATGAAGGCGGGGAAGTCCTCGACGTCGATCTTCCAGACGGCTTCCATGCCGAGTTCGGGGTACTCCAGGACCTCGACGTTCTTGATGCAGTCCAGGGCGAGGCGGGCGGCGGGGCCGCCGATGGAGCCGAGGTAGAAGCCGCCGTGCTCGTTGCAGGCCTTGGTGACCTGGGCGGAGCGGTTGCCCTTGGCGAGCATGACCATCGAGCCGCCCGCGGCCTGGAACTGGTCGACGTAGGAGTCCATGCGGCCCGCGGTGGTGGGGCCGAAGGAGCCCGACGCGTAGCCCTCGGGGGTTTTGGCCGGACCCGCGTAGTAGACGGCCATGTCGCGCAGGTACTGCGGCATCGGCTCGCCCGCGTCGAGGCGTTCCTTGATCTTGGCGTGCGCGATGTCGCGGGCGACGACCAGCGGGCCGGTGAGCGAAAGCCGGGTCTTCACCGGGTATTTCGACAGTTCGGCGCGGATCTCGTCCATCGGGCGGTTGAGGTCGATCTCGACCACGTCGCCGCCGAGGATGTCCTCGGTCTGTTCCGGAAGGTACTGGGCCGGTTCGGTTTCCAGCTGCTCCAGGAAGATGCCGTCCTTGGTGATCTTGGCCAGCGCCTGGCGGTCGGCCGAGCAGGACACCGCGATGGCGACGGGGCAGGAGGCGCCGTGGCGGGGCAGGCGGACCACGCGCACGTCGTGGCAGAAGTACTTGCCGCCGAACTGCGCGCCGATGCCGAACTCACGGGTGAGCTGGAAGACCTCTTCCTCGAGCTCCAGATCACGGAACGCGTGCCCGGTGATCGAGCCTTCGGTGGGCAGGTTGTCCAGGTAGTGCGCGGAGGCGTACTTCGCTGTCTTCAAGGCGAATTCGGCGCTGGTGCCACCGATGACCACCGCGAGGTGGTACGGCGGGCAGGCCGCGGTGCCCAGCGAGCGGATCTTCTCGTCGAGGAACTGGAGCATGCGCTCGGGGTTCAGGACGGCCTTGGTCTCCTGGTACAGGAACGACTTGTTGGCCGAACCGCCACCCTTGGCCATGAACAGGAACTTGTAGACCGGGTTGTCGGGGGTGCCCTCGGTCGAGTACAGCTCGATCTGCGCGGGCAGGTTGGAGCCGGTGTTCTTCTCGTCCCACATGGTGATCGGGGCGAGCTGGGAGTAGCGCAGGTTCAGCGTGGAGTAGGCGTCGAACACGCCGCGGCTGATCCACTCGGCGTCGTCGACCCCGGTGAGCACGCCCTCGCTCTTCTTGCCCATCACGATCGCGGTGCCGGTGTCCTGGCACATCGGGAGCACGCCACCGGCGGAGATGTTGAGGTTCTTGAGCAGGTCCAGCGCGACGAAGCGGTCGTTACCCGAGGACTCCGGGTCGTCGATGATCTTGCGCAGCTGGCGCAGGTGCGCGGGGCGCAGGTAGTGGCTGATGTCGTGGATCGCCGTCTCGGTGAGCAGCCGCAGCGCTTCGGGCTCGACCTGCAGGAAGGTGCGGCCGTTGTGCTCGAAGGTGCTGACCCCCTCGGTGGTGAGCAAGCGGTACGGCGTGTCGTCGGCGCCGATCGGCAGCAGATCGGAATAGCGGAACTCCGGCGCGGTCACGAATCGCACTCCTCGGGTGGCTGGTCACAAAGCACTCGGAAGCCTATCGACCACCCGCGCCCACCTGCTGGTTAGGCAACCCTATGTGACGCACGACAATTGCCTGAACCAAGATCGAGGTTGCACGTTCAACCCAAACGGTGCTACCCATTCTCCGGACGGTGGCGGGGTGTGCACCGTTCCAATCCGAAGCCTGCACCGGAGAATCTGGAGCTCGATCGTGACCGATCCACAGTGGCTCGATGATGTCGAAATGCGTGCCTGGCTGGGCTATGTCCGGACCCGTGACCTGATCGCCGCGGCGATCGGGCGTGACGCGGGCCGGGCAGCGAACCTCAGCTGGGTGGAGTACTCCGTGCTGGTCTATCTGGCCGACGCACCGGGCCAGCGGCTGACCTTCGCCGATCTGGCCGGCGCGCTCGAGTGGTCGCAGAGCAGGCTCTCGCATCAGATCACCCGCATGCAGAAGCGCGGGCTGGTGGCCAGGGAGACGATGCCGCACGATCAACGCCGCACCGTCGCCCGGCTCACCGCCGCGGGCGGGCAGCTCCTCACGACCGCGGCGCCCGCCCACGTGCGCAGCGTGCGCAGGCACATGATCGACGTGCTCGATCGTGGCCAGCTCGCCGCGCTCGCCGAGATCTACGACGTGCTGATCAACCATCACCGCAGTGCGGCAGACGGATTCGGGCCGACCGGGCGTGGGCCCGCCGCACAGCAGGCCGAGGAGCCCGCCGCGGATCTGGCGTGACGAGGTGCCCGCGGCGGTAGCGCCGACGCACCGTGCGCTACGACCCGGTACTGCCACCGGAGTCGGGCCTGCTGTTCCCGAGACCGCCGCGCTGGACGGTCCCGCCACTGTCCGGCACACCACGGTCGTAGACACCCGTTCCAGACGGGCGGAGGAAACTGCCCGCGGCCAGGGCGACGGCGGCGCCGATCGCCGGGTACACCAGCGTGTCCGTGTGCTGATACCAGAAGTTGGCGTAGCGGGTGTCGGAGGTGTCGCACAGGCCGTCGGCCACACGGGTCGACGATGTCGTGTCCACGCAGATCCCGACGGCGGTCGGTTGTGCCGCGGTGCTGGTGGTCGGGCGGGCCGATGTGGTGGTGGACGGTGTGGTCGTCGTCGGCCGCACGGTGCTCGTCATCGGGGGCTTCGTGGTGGTCGCCGCGCGGTGCGACGGTGCG
Organism: Nocardia sp. NPDC060259; assembly: GCF_042728775.1. Classification (NCBI taxonomy): domain Bacteria; kingdom Bacillati; phylum Actinomycetota; class Actinomycetes; order Mycobacteriales; family Nocardiaceae; genus Nocardia; species Nocardia sp. NPDC060259. The sequence goes on along the minus strand of NZ_JBHXAY010000021.1, from coordinate 45,632 downwards.
TCGGTGCCGCACCCCGCCGACACGAGCGCCATCGCCACCACCGCGGGCAAGGTGCAGGACACGCTGCGCGACTTCATGATTCGGGCACGCCGACGCTCGCCCCTGGATGCCTCACTCACGCTGTCCCCCTCGATGCGGTACCGAACCCGACGATCCTAGCGGCGCACCGCGACTCGCGTACCTCGAACGACCCCGGCGCCGGACCTCGTCGTGGACGATGCCCGGCGCCGGTGGACAGGTGCTACCGCTGGACGAGATCCGCTGTGCTGAGCGGTCGTTCGAGGTCGGCGGGCACGCCGAGGGCTCGTTCGAAACCGGCGGGCACGATGATGTCGCCGCGGTCGAGGTCGGCGATCGAGGTCTTGCGCAGGCCGAGCAGCGCGGAATCGATGCCGCCGCGCAGGATGTCGAGCACGTTCTCCACGCCGGCCTGCCCGTTGGCGGCCAGGCCCCACAGGTAGGCGCGGCCGATCAGCACCGCGCGGGCACCCAGCGCCACGGCCTTGACGACGTCGCTGCCGCGGCGGATACCGCCGTCGAGCACGACCTCGATCTGGTCACCGACCGCGTCGGCGAGCACCGGCAGCGCCCGGATGGCGGCGGGGGTGCCGTCGAGGTTGTTGCCGCCGTGGTTGGACACCGAGATGCCCGCCACGCCCGCGTCGACCGCGCGCAGCGCGTCGTCGACCCGCATGACGCCCTTGAGCAGCACCGGACCGTCCCACTGCGCGCAGATCCAGGCGACGTCGTCCCAGTCGGGCGCCGGGGTCTGCATCCATTCGCCGTAGGCGCCGAAGAAGCCCGGCGCCGCGCCGCCGCCGACGGCCATGTTGGGTGCGGTCAGATCGGGGATGGAGCCCGAGCGCAGGTAGGTGGCGAGCCAGCGCGGGCGGGCCAGGGTCTGCGGCGCGAACTTCATCATGGTGCGCAGATTCAGCGATTCCGGGATGACCGGGCTGCCCCAGTCCCGGCCGTGCGAGAACGACCAGTCCAGGGTCAGGATGAGCCCGACCGCGCCTGCCGCCTTCGCCCTGGCCATCCGCTCGAGGATCTGGTCCTTGTTGCCACACCAGTACAGCTGGAACAGCGTGGACGGGTTGGCCGCGATCACCTCTTCGATCGGCTTGCTCGCGAACGAGCTCAGGCCCATGGCGATACCGCGCGCGGCGGCGGCCCTGGCGACGGCGACCTCACCGTCGGGGTGCACGGCCTGCACGCCCGTCGGCGAGATGAGCACCGGCATCGAGAGCTGCTGGCCGAGCACGGTGGTCGACTGGTCGCGCTCGCCGATCGGGCCCGCGCAGTGCGGGGCGAAGCCGAGTTCGGTGAAGGCGGTCTGGTTGTCCTCGATGGTCTGGCCCCGTTCGGAGCCCGCGATCAGCGCCCCGTACACCGATTTCGGCAGGCGCTTGCGGGCGCGGCGCTGCGCCTCGGCGACGGTCTCGAACCAGGGGTTCATCGAAGTGGTCCTTCCTCACGAGCCTGTGGCCACCATCGGCCCAGGTCTTCCAGTAGTGCGGTGGTGGCCGCGCGCAGCAGCGCGGCGCCTTCGTCGGCGCTCGACCCGGTGGGGTCGCCGAGAATTCCGTTGGGGCTCACGGCCCGGACGCCGCCCGCGCGCAGCAGCGGCAGCAGTTCGGTCAGCGGGCGCCGGTCCCCCGGTTCGGCCAGCTCGGCGCGCACGTGCTCCGGCGACAGCGCGAGCTGGATCGAGGTTTCGGTGCGGCCCGCGTGCGGGTCGCCGCCGTAGCCGGGTGCGAACAGCCGCACATCGCGCGACTCCGACTGCAGCAGCGCCACGGCGCGACGCAGCGCCTCGACATTGCCGCCGTGCCCGTTGACCAGCACGATCCGCGAGAAGGTGTCGGTGGCCGACCGGCACAGCTCGACGACCAGCAATTCCAGCGCGGCCTGCCCGATCGACAGGGTGCCCGCGAACCCGGCGTGCTCACCGCTGGCGCCGTAGGGAACAGCGGGCGCGACCACGACATCGGCCCGCTCGGCCGCGGCCAGGGCGCACACGGCGGCGGCGATATCGGTGTCGGTGGACAGGGGCAGGTGGGGGCCGTGCTGCTCGGTGGCGCCGAGCGGGATGACCAGGATCACGCCCGCGGCGGCACATGTGCCCGCCTCGGGCCATGTGAGGTGGGCCACGAACATGGTTCCGACATTAACGTCAGTCACTGACATAATCAAGAGCGCGCCGAGTCCCTAGTCTGTATCCATGTCAGCCCCGACACCGCGCGCTCATCGCGGTCGCCCACCGCGCACCACGCGCCGCGAACTCGAAGTCATCGCGATGAAGCTGTTCGCCGAGCACGGGTTCGACGACATCACCGTCGACCGCATCGCGGCCGAGGCCGGTGTCAGCGAACGCACCTTCTTCCGGTACTTCCCCAGCAAGGCCGAGGTGCTCTGGCACCAGTTCGACAACGAGGTCGCCGACCTGCGCGCCGCCTTCGCCGCGGTCCCCGACGACGAGCCGATGATGGCGGCCGTGCGCCGAATCGTGGTGGCGGCCAACAGATATCGCGCCGAAGACATCCCCGAGCTGCGCACCAGGATGCGCCTGGTCTCCGGTGTCCCCGCGCTTTCGGCCGGCGCGGGCGCGCACTACGACGCCTGGGAACGCGCGGTCGGCGAGTTCGCCGCGCGCCGCCTCGGCACCACCGCGGGCGACCTGGTTCCCCTGGCCGTCGGGCGCACCACACTGGCCGCGGCGCGGGCCGCCTTCGACGCCTGGCTCGAACGCGGCGACGCCGATCTGACGGTCTATCTCGACCGCGCGCTGCGCGCCCTGGAACGGGGGTTCGCCCCGGAGTAGCCCGCGTGCGGCGAACAACCCGCAGGTTTGGGCGGCATCACGGGTGGGGTATGAGTAGGCTCGGGTCAACGCGCGCTGTGCGCACCGACAATGTCCGTCGAAAGGGGCAGGAGTTTCCATGTCCGAGGTGTCCATGAGTCTTTCGGCGGATTCGCTGCCGGCACGCCCGGTAGACAACTTGCTGCCGCAACTGGTCGAGCACCTCCGGCAGAACCGCACCGGGCTGCGTGAAGAGTGGGCACGGCGGATCACCGAGGCGGAACTCCTGACCGCCATGACCCCGGAGGAGATCTTCTCCGAGGCGACCTCGATGTACGACAACTACGTCGAGGTGCTGGTCACCGGTAGCGTCGAGGCGCTGCAGGCCTATGCGCGCGACCTGTCCGAGCGCATCATTCCGCGAGGCGTCGAGACCGACGAGGTCCTCGGTATCGTCCTGCTCCTGCGCGACGTCCTCGCCCGCTCGCTGTTCGAGAAGTACCAGGCCGACTTCGACCTGCTCAACCAGGTCCTCGACGCCTACGAACCCGCGGCCAACCGCATCGCGAGCACCGTGGCCATCTCGTTCGTGCAGGAGCGCGAGCGCGTCATCCGCCAGCAGCAGGAAGCCATTCGCGAGCTCTCGACGCCGGTGCTGCAGGTGCGCGAGCAACTGCTCATCCTGCCGATCATCGGTGTGCTCGACTCGCAGCGCGCCCGCCAGCTCACCGAGCAGCTGCTGCGCGCCATCCGCGCCAATCGCGCCAAGGTCGTCGTCATCGACATCACCGGTGTGCCCGCGATCGACTCGGTGGTGGCCAACCACCTCGTGCAGACCGTCGACGCGTCGGGCCTGATGGGCGCCAACGTCATCATCACCGGCCTGTCCTCGGAGATCGCGCTCACGCTGGTCACCATCGGCCTCGATCTGTCCAAGATGAACGCGGTCGGCGACCTGCAGGGCGGTATCGAAGAGGCCGAGCGGCTGCTCGGCTACGAGGTCTCCCGTGGCACCGAGCGCCTGAGCGAGCGAGACGGGCGCTGAACAGGCCACCATGCCGGTACCCATTCTCAAACAGGGCACGTTCCTGATCGCTTCCGTGCAGTCGGCTTTGACCGACGCCGATACCGAGCGCCTGCAGGACGACCTGATGAAGCAGGTCAGCTACTACCGGGCGACCGGCATCGTCGTCGACGTCACCGCGATCGACGTCATGGACTCCTTCGCCGCGCGCTCGCTGCGCACCATCGCGCACATGACCCAGCTGCGCGGCGCGGAGACCGTCATCGTCGGTCTACAGCCCGAGGTCGCCTTCGCGATGGTGCAGCTAGGTCTGACCTTCGAGGACATGCACACCGCGCTGGATCTGGAAGAAGGCCTCGCCTGGCTGAACCGGCACCCGCGCCGACGAGACGGTCGCGACAGTGGCCGCTGAGCAGGTGGCGATCGCGGTCAAGGTGTCCGGTGACATCGTCATCGCCCGGCAGGCCGGACACGAACTGGCAGCAACACTCGGCTTCACCCTCACCGACCGCACCATGATCTCCACCGCCATCTCCGAAATCGCCCGCAACATCACCAGTTACGCGGGCAGCGGGGAGATTCGCTTGCTTGTCGACCTGCGCGAGGGCAGACGCGCGCTCGTCGTCCAGGCCGAGGACCAGGGTCCCGGCATCAGAGACATCCCTCGTGCACTGGAGGACGGTTACTCCACCGGCCGTGGCCTCGGCCTCGGCCTGCCCGGCGCACGCAGGCTGATGGACCGGCTCACCATCGATTCCGCCCCGGGTCGCGGGACGTTGATCGAGATGTGGAAGTGGGTACCCGACGGTGCATGAAGACGGGATTATCGGCCGCACGGAATGGTCGACGGCCGGTCGGGCACTGCCCGGCCAGGAAGTCTCCGGTGATCGTGCCGTCGTCCTCGACACCGGCGACGGTGGCGCGCTCTTCGGCGTGCTCGACGGGCTCGGGCACGGCGCCGCGGCGGCCGACGCGGCCGACCGCGCGATGGTCATCCTGTCCGACAACCGCGGCGAACCGCTGGACGTGCTGATGGTGCTGTGTCATCGCGCGATGGTCGAAACCCGCGGCGCCGCGGTCTCGCTGGCGCTGATGGGTCCCGGCGAGACGTTGCAGTGGCTCGGTGTCGGCAATGTCGAGTCGCGACTGCTGACGCTGGGCCCGGCTGGTCCGGAACTCCGGGCGACCATGCTGCTGACCGGCGGCATCGTCGGTTACCGGTTGCCCTCGCATCTGCAACCGCAGACGCTGCCGATCCGCCCCGGTGACCTGCTGCTGATGGCGACCGACGGGATCGTCTCGGTCGGCCCCGAGTCGATCGACCTGGCCCGCCCCGCCACCGCGATCGCGGGCGATCTGCTCGCCCGCGACGCCAAGGACACCGACGACGCACTCGTGCTCGCGGCCCGCTTCCGCGGAGCCTGCCCGTGAAAGGTTGCCGATGACCGCTGGCCTGGCCGCATTTCTGGACGACTACTCGGCTGCCATGCGCCGCCACGTCGCCGCGCCCGGCCAGGCGGGTCTGACCGAGGGGTACGACCTCGGCAGGCGTGCCCTCGTCGAGGGCATCAGTTTGCTCGATCTCACCGAGAACCACTTCCGGGCGGTCGCGGAGTACACCGGCGCCGAGGGTGATCCGCGCAGCGCCGAGGTGGCGCTGGAATTCCTGCTGCAGACGATGGCCGCGCTCGACATCGCCACCCGCGGCTATCTCGACGGCACCCGCCGCTACGAACAGCAGCGCTCGCGGGCCGAGGATCTCGCCGGCCGCGACGCCTTCCGCACCGCGCTGGTGGAGTCGCTGCAGGACGGGTTCTTCGTCGCCGACTCCCAGGGCACCATCGTCGAGGTGAACTCCGCGTTCGGGGTGCTCACCGGGTACGGCGCCGACGACGTGCCGTACCGGCTGCCCCATCCGTGGGCGCTGTCGGACCAGCCGGGCTATCCCCAGATCGGTACGGAGGCATCACGTTTCGTGATGCCGGTGCGTCACCGTGACGGCCGGGAGCGCTGGCTCGCGGTCAGCGCCAGCTCGCTGGTGAAGCAGGAGAACAACGAGCAGATCTTCGTCGGCACCGTGCGCGACGTCACCGCCGAGCACGATGCGCAGGCCCGTGATCAGGCGGCCTCGCGGCTGGCGACCGCGGTGGGCGCGGCGACGAGCATGGTGGAGGTGCTCGCGGTCGGGCTCGACGAGTTGCGCCGGACGATGGGCGCGCAGACGGCGCTTGTGGCGGTGTGGCCGAGCCGCACCGGGCAGCCGGACGTGTATTCCTGCGGCGAGCCGCCGTTCCCCGAGCCCGCTGCCACCGAAAGTATCGAGGGCACACCGCGATTCGTCGCCGCTCCGGTCTCAGATCCCACCCGGCGGGTCACCCTCGACGAGGAGGTGCGGACGCTGCTCGATCGCTCGCGCAGGCAGCCCGCGCGCGGCCTCTCGGCCATCACCGGCGAGGAAGGCGGCGTCGACGCCGTGATCGCGCCGCTCGGCGAGACCGGCGATGCCGCGCTGTGGGTGCGCTTCGGCGCCCCGCGCGCGATCAGCGCGGCCGACTGGGCGCTGTATTCACTACTGGTCGGACATCTCAGCGTCGCGCTGCAGCGTGCCCGCAACTTCGACCAGGCCCGCGCCACCTCACTCACCCTGCAGCGCGCGATGCTCGGCCCGATCGAGCTGCCACCGCGCTTCTCGGTGCACTACGAGCCCGCGCTGCCGCCGCTCGAGATCGGCGGCGACTGGTACGACGTGGTGCCGTTGCGGGACGGCACCATCGGTGTCGTCGTCGGCGATTGCGTCGGCCGTGGCCTGTCGGCCGCGGTGGTGATGGGCCAATTGCGGACGGCGGCACGTGCTCTGCTGCTGCGCGGTGCCGGGCCCGCCCAGCTGCTTGCCGAGCTCGACGCCGTCGCCGCCCGGATCCCCGGCGCCATGTGCACCACGGTGTGCGCGGCCGTGCTCGATCCGGAGCGCGGTATGGTCCGCTACTCCAATGCCGGCCATATGCCCCCGGTCCTCGCGCCGCCCGGCGGACCGGGCCGGGTCCTCGAGGGCGGACGGGCCGTGCCGCTGGCCACGTTCGACACCCCGCGCAGGCCGGAGGCCACCACGGCGCTGCCGCCGGGCGCGACCCTGGTGCTGTTCACCGACGGGCTCGTCGAGCAACGTGGGTACGACATCGAAGAGGGCTTCGTCAAGATCGCCGGCGTGCTCAGCGAGACCGGCGGCGCACTCCCCCGTGACGTCGCCGACGCCGTGCTGTCCCGGTTGTGTCCGCCCGCGGGCTACGACGACGACGTCGCGATGGTCGTCTACCGGCAGCCGCCCGAGCCGCTGCGCCTCGACATCCCCGCTGCCGCATCGGAATTGACGGGCCTGCGGCGCAACCTCTACCGCTGGTTCGCGACCGCCGCCGTCCCGCACGACCTGGCCGCCGACCTGGTCGCCGCCGCCAACGAGGCGTGCAGCAACAGTGTCGAACACGCCTACCGCGACACCGAGCCCGGCCGCGTCACGCTCACCGCGACGTGCGAAGGCGACCGCGTGGTCATCGAGGTCACCGACTCGGGCCGCTGGATTCCCACCCCGACCGATCCCGGTTATCGCGGCCGCGGTGTGGAGATGATGCGGGTACTGACCGAAGATCTGGAATTCAGTCATGACGAGAACGGCACCCGGGTCCGCATGTGGGTGACCCTGCCGTCGATAACATTTCCGACGGCAAATCCCCTGCGTGGGTCAACGCGGGCACCCGAACAGTCACCCAACAATACGTTCCGATAACAGCCGGTCTTCTTACCGTGCCGAAGAGGAAAGCCGGTCACGACGGCATTCCGCGACCGTGGCCGAGTCGGCACTCATCACAAATACCTGCCCTGACCAGGTCATTCGGCAGAGTTTCACGATTTCGTTAGCAAACCTCACCATCCTTGAACGCGTGAATCCACGTTTGCTACGGTGTGAACGCGATTCCACACCATCCCGGTGTGACCCAGAAATTCCAGCGATCTCCCCGCAATCTGAATTGCAGAGTTTCGCCAGTCTCTACCGCTTCGAAGAAGTCGACATATATGCGTCGATTTCATGCACGCCTGCGGGTCGATCATCCGAATGAAAGGAGATTCTCATGTTCTCTGCTTTTCTCGGTGACCTCCTCGATGTAGTCGTGACGTTGATCGAAACGCTGTCCGCCATCACCGAGTAACCCAGCACTGCCCCCGGGACGGCCCGCGCCGTCCCGGGGGCAGCTGTGTCAGGAGTTCGCCGCGGCCTGCTCGCTGTGCGTGGTCGTCTCGTAGGCCTCGACATCGAAGGAGCGCAGCATCCGATGGAATCGGAAGCTGAAGTCCGGCCACAGGCGGGAATGCTCGCCTCGTTCGTCGACGAACCAACTGGTGCAGTCGCCGTTCCAGACAGTTCCCGCGAACTTGGTCTGCAGGTCCCGGTTGTAGTCGGCCTGTGCCTGTTCGCGGACTTCCACGGTCCGCAGGCCCTGCGCGTCCATCGTCCTGATCGCATCGACGATGTAGTTGATCTGCGATTCGATGGTGAACACCGCCGAGGTGTAGCTCAAGGCGGCGTTCGGGCCGATCATCAGGAACAGATTCGGGAAGTTCGCGATCGTGGTGCCTTTGTACGCACGGAGACCGTCGGCACCGAACACCTCCGCCAGCGTGCGCCCGTCGCGGCCGCTGATCAGGTCGTAGGTCGGCGAGTCGGTGATCCGGAAACCCGTCGCCAGCACGATCGCGTCGATCTCGCGTTCGGTGCCGTCGTTCGCGACGATCGACTGCTCCCTGATCTCCTCGATGCCGTCGGTCACGACCTCGACATTGTCGCGCGCCAGCGCCGGGTAGTACTCGTTCGAGATCAGCATCCGCTTGCAGCCCAACCGGTAGCCCGGGGTGAGCTTGCGCCGCAGCGCCGCGTCCCGGATCACCCACCACAGCTTCAGGCGCGCGCCGAAGGCGAAGAAGTCGGCCAGCGGCGGGTATTTCGACTGCCAGAGCACGAAGGACTCACGCAGCCAGTAGACCCCGGCGCGGGCCACCCGTTGCGCTCCAGGGACATGCCGGTAGGCGAGGCGTTCCAGCAGGGTGTACCGGTGGCCGAACCGCGGCAGCACCCAGGGCGCACTGCGCTGGTACAGGTCGAGCCTGCCGACCTCGCCCGCGATCGACGGCACGATCTGGATGGCCGAGGCGCCGGTACCGACGACCGCGACCCGCTTACCGGCCAGATCGACGTCGTGATCCCACCGCGCGGAATGGAACAGCGCACCGCGAAACATGGTGATGCCCTTGATCTCCGGCAACTTCGGCGCGCTCAGCGGACCCGCCGCCGACACGGTGACATCGGCGGTGAACGCCCCTTTGCCGGTCTGGATTTCCCAGCGTGCCGTCGCGCTGTTCCAGCGCGCGGCGGTGACCTCGCAGTCGAGCAGGATCGCCTCGCGCACCCCCGCGCGGTCGACGACGTCCTGCACATACTGCTGGATCTGCGGCTGTGTCGAGAACGAGTGCGTCCAGTTCGGATTCGGCGCGAACGAATACGAATAGAGCTGGGACGGGACATCGCAGCCCGCACCGGGATAGGTGTTGTCCCGCCAGGTACCACCGATGTCACTCGCGCGCTCGAACACGACGAAGTCGGTGATCCCGAGCCGGCGCAGCCGCATGGCCACGCCGAGCCCGGCGAACCCGGCCCCGATGATCGCCACCCGCACATGGCGGCGGGGAATCTCGGTCACGACGTCTTCGCCGTGGTTTCGTAGGCCTCGATGTCGAACGCGCGCACCAGTTTCCGGTACCGGAAGCTGAAGTCCGGCCAGAGCGCGGAGTTGTTGCCGTGCTTGTCGAGGAACCAGCTGGTGCAGCCGCCGGTGACCCACACGGTGCGGGCCATCTTGGGCGCGAGCCCACGGTTGTATTCGTGCTGCGCGTCCAGCTTCACCTCGAACGACTGCAGGTTTCGCTGCTGCATCGTGGTCACCGCGTCGACGATGTAGTTGATCTGGGATTCGATGACGTAGATCAGCGAGGTGTAGTTCAGCCCGGAGTTGGCGCCGAGCATGAAGAACATGTTGGGAAAGTTGGCGACCGTAGTGCCCTTGTACATCTGGTAGCCCTCGGCGTCGGCCGCCTCCGACACCGTCCTGCCGTCCCGACCGATATAGAGGTTGAACGTCGGCGAATCGGCGACGTGGAAGCCCGTGGCCAGCACGATGGCGTCGACTTCACGCTCGGTGCCGTCCTCGGACACGATCGAGCGCTCGCGCACCTCGGCGATGCCGTCGGTGACGAGATCGACGTTGTCGCGGTCGAGCGCGCCGTAGAACTTGTTCGACACCAGCATGCGCTTGCAGCCGATGCGGTGGTCGGGCAGCACCTTGCGCCGCTTCTCCGGGTCCCGGATCTCGAGCCACATCTTCGCCCGCCCGACCGCTTCCAGCAGCAGGCCGGTCCACGGGAACTTCACCTGGGTCACGACGAATGTTTCGCGGGCGATGTAGATCAGCGCCCTGATCATCCGTTGCAGGCCGGGAACATGCCGGAAGGCGAAGCGCTCCGGCGCCAGGTAGGGCCGGTTCAGCTGCGGCATCACCCATGTCGCGGTGCGCTGGTACACATCGAGTCGCTCGACCTGCGGCGCGATCGACGGGACGATCTGCACCGCGGAGGAGCCGGTGCCGATGACGGCGACCTTTTTGCCTGCCAGGCTCGCGTCGTGGTTCCAGCGCGCCGAGTGGAAGATCTCGCCCTCGAAGCTCGAGATCCCCTTGATATCGGGCAGATTCGGCTCGGCGAGCACGCCCGCCGCCGACACAACGAAGTCGGCGGTGAAGGCACCATTGCTGGTGTCGACCTCCCACCGGCCGTCGGCGTCGATCCAGCGCGCGGCGGTCATCGTGGTGTCGAACAGGTGCTTGTCGCGCACGCCGTAGCGGTCGGCCACCTGCCGCAGGTACTGCTCGATCTCGGCTTGCGGCGAGAACGAGCGGGACCAGTTCGGGTTGAGCGCGAACGAATACGAGTAGAGGTGGGACGGCACGTCGCAGCCCGCCCCCGGATAGGTGTTGTCACGCCAGGTACCGCCCACGTCGGCGCCACGTTCGATGACAAGATAGTCGGTCAGGCCCCGCTGGCTCAGCCGGATGGCCGTGCCGAGGCCGGACAGTCCGCTGCCGATGATCAGGACCTGGATGTGCCGCCGGGACTCCGACGTGCCGTTACTGCTCATGTGGAGACCTCAGCGAGATTCGTAGATACGTTTGTGGCCGGAGACGGCGGCCAGCCGGTAGGGGCGGCGGGTTTCCTCCGGCATGGCGTGGTACGCGCCGTCGCTCGGTGAGGTGGCCTCGTGCAGCCGCAGGTAGTGGTCGTAGTCCAGCAGCTCACGCGAGCTGATCGCCGCCCGGTTCGCCTCGGTCCGCAGATGCTCGCGGTAGCCGGGCTGCACTGTGCCGCTGAAGAATTCGGCAACGCTGCCCGATCCGTAGCTGATCATGGCCAGTGCGCGGTCGGTCAGATCGTCCGCGTGGTCGAGCAGCGATGCCAGGCCGAGGTAGAGCGAGGCGGTGTAGCTGTTGCCGACCGTGCGGTTGTAGTGGGTGGTGTCGCCGATCGCGGCCTCGATCTCGGCGACGTCGGCGGTGTGGCCCTGGCTCTCGAGCAGGTGGCGGTGCGCCTTGTAGGCCATCTTGGTGAAGGGCTGGTGGTAGCAGAACGCGGCGAACTCCGACAGGTCGCGCCCGCCCTGGCGGCGGTAGTCGGTCCACGCCTCCTGGGCGGCCTTCTGGTAGGCGTTGACCGAGGTCTTGCCGTCGACGATGGCGGCGGTCCGGTAGTTGGGGCGCCAGAAGTCCATGATGTCGGCGCTGTAGAGCCCGGACTGCGGGTCCAGTCGCAGGATGGCCGGATTCGCGCTGACGAGCATCGCGACGGCGGCCGCGCCCTGGGTCGGTTCACCCGGGGTGTCGAGCTCGTACTTGGCGATGTCGGCGGCGATGACCAGCACCCGCTGCGCCGGGTCGCGCGCGATCAGGCCCGCGGCGAACTGCAGGCCCGCCGTGCCGCCGTAGCACGCCTGCTTGAGCTCGACCACGCGCGCGGCGTTGGGCAGCCCGATCAGCGAATGCAGGTACAACGCAGCGGCTTTGGACTGATCGACACCGGTCTCGGTGGCCAGCAGCACGGTGCGGATGTTGTCGGTGCCGTGCCGCTCGATGATCGGCTGCGCGGCGGCCGCGGCGATGGTGACGATGTCCTCGTCGGCCGCGGCGACGCTCATCTTCTCCTGGCCGATGCCGAGGTAGAACTTGTCGCGATCCACCCCGAGCCTTTCGGCGAGGACGGCGTGGTCGAGGGCGTAGTGGGTGGTGGCGAACGACAGGTCGTGGATGCCGACCGGAGTTGTAGTCATAGCTGTGTTCCGTTGCTCGTGGTTGACCGCTCGAATTGGGTATGGGCGCGCATCAATTCACCGCGATTGGTCTGTGCGGCCATCAGCGACAGCTCGCCGCACAGCACGGTGGCCGCGGCGATGACGGCGAGGCGGCGGGCGTTCTCGCCGGGCTCGCGGTCCTCGCGGCAGCCGAGGCGCTCGAGGTTCTCGTCCACGAAGCTCGCGTGTTTGCCGTTGCCGACGGTGCCGACGATGAGGTTGGGCAGCGTGCACGAGAAGTACAGGTCACCGTCGCGGTCCTCGGCGTGCGTGACGCCCTGGGAACCCTCGACGATATTGGCCGCGTCCTGCCCGGTGGCGAGGTAGAACGCCAGCAGCATGTTGGCGTAATGCGCGTTGGCGGAACGGATTCCGCCCGCCAGCAGCGTGCCGATCAGGTTCTTGCGGATATTGAGTTCCACTACCTGGCGGGCGGTGGTGTGCAGGCGCTGGGTCACCACGTCGCGGGGGATCAGCAGTTCGGTGACGACGTTCTTGCCGCGGCCGAGGATCCCGTTGACCGCGGTGGCCTTCTTGTCGGTGCAGTAGTTGCCCGAGATCGAGCCGTAGCGCACGCCGGAGACCGTGGTCAGGATGTGGTCCATCAGGTGATCGCTGGCCAGAGTGGCCATGTTGTGACCCGACGCGTCCCCGGTGCTGAACTCGAACCGCAGGAACAGCAGGTTGCCGTTGATCTGGTGGTGCAGGTCGATCAGGCGGGCGAAGCGGCTGCTGCCGGTGACGACCTCCTGCAACTCGGCGAAGCGATCCTTCAGCTGGCGCACCGCGGTGAGCGCGGTGTAGGCGTCGTCGGCTTCGAGCAGGATCGAACGGGTCATCCGCTCGTCGATGAGCGTCGAGACGATGCCGCGCTCGGTGAGGGTGGAGATCCGCGCGCCGCGCCCGACCGAGGGCCACAGGGGCGTTTCGTAGGTGGCAAGGGGAACGTCGACGGCATCGTCGACCACATTGCCCGTGATGCGCAAGGGCCCCACCCACTGCAGCGGGACCGCTGCGTACGACATGTCATTCATGGATGACTCCTCCTCGGTCGTTCGATTCGTGCCACCAGGGACTCCGGTGGGCAAGTGCTGCCACGTCGATGCCGCGCAGTGCGCAGAAGGTCGCCACGTCCCCGGTGATCAGCAGGTCGCAGCCGGCCAGCTCGGCCGGGGTGCGGGCGCCGAGCACGGTCAGGATCTGGCGCAGCTGGTCGAGCCAGGTGCGGATCTGCGTGACGAGCGCGTCGGTGTCCTGGCGCACGATCGTGTCCAGGAACGCGCCGGCCACACCGGTCGCGTCGGCGCCGAGCGCCAGCGCGCGGGCGATGTCGAGTGGTGAGCGGATGCCGCCGGACGCGGCGATATCGATCCCGGCGATCCCGGCGCAGTCCAGCAGACAGGTGGGGGTCGACTGGCCCCAGCTCTCGATGAAGGCGAAGTCGGCGGCCGGGCGCCGCTCGTTCTCGATGCGGGCGAAGTTGGTGCCGCCGCGGCCACCGACATCGGCCACCGACACACCGGCGTCGCGCAGCCACGTGACGGTCTGCCTGCTGAGGCCGAACCCGACTTCCTTGACGATCACCGGAACCGGGACGTTGGCCGTGATGTGCTCGATCTGGCGAGGCCACGATCCGAAGGACCGGTCGCCCTCGGGCATGACGACTTCCTGCACGGCGTTGAGGTGGATCTGCAGCGCGTCGGCCTCGAGCAGGTCGATCGCCCGCAGCACCTGATCCAGCGAGGCCGTCGCGTTGACGTTGGCCATGACGAATCCGTGCGGGTTCTCCTGGCGCAGCACGCGATAGGTGCCGGCGACCGCGGGGTCGCGGAAGTAGGCGCTCATCGAGCCGGTCGCGATGGGGATGCCGGTTTCGCGGGCGGCGATGGCCAGTTTGCGGTTGATCTCGCCGGTGTTGGCGCTGCCGCCGGTCATCGCGTTGACGTAGAGCGGTGTGTCCCACCGCTTTCCGGCGACATCGACGGCCAGCGACACCTCGTCGCTGTCGATGCCCGCCAGCGCGTGGTGGACGAAGGTGACGCAGTCGAAGTCGTTCGCGCCGGTGTCGGCGCGGCGCTGGTTCACCGCGTGGCGAACGTGGTCGTCTTTGCGATCGGCGATCATGCGGTGTCCCCTTCGAACGGGTGGGTCCGCAACGGCAGCGGGCGGATACCGGCGGCGATCCACCGGCCGGTGAGTTCGGCCATCGCGGCCGTGCGGGTGTGGTCGACGAGCGCGATGCCGCAGTCGCCGCCGCCCGCGCCGGACGGTTTGGCCGCGGCGCCGACGGCGGCGCCCGCCGCGCACAGCGCGCGCAGGCGTTGCGTCATGATGCCGAGGCCTGAGGTCTCGTCGAGGTCGAGCAGAAGCTCACGCGCGCAGTCGATCTCGCTGCCGATCGCGGCGGAGTCGTCGGCCTCGATCGCGGCCAGCAGTCGCTGCACGCAGTCGTTGCTGCGCGCGTTGAACGTCGCCCGGTCACCCGGCGTGCGCGTGGCCGCGCCGAGCCCTGCGACCAATGCCGGTGTGGAGGCGGGGTTGCCGGTCCAGCCGACCTGCAAGGCGAGTCCGGTCGGCGTGGGCAGCGGGCGCACGGACAACCCGGGCCACGGTGCACGCAACGCGGCGTCGATGCCATCGGCGGCGAGGTCGGCGACGACCGCGCGATCGGGGGAACCGTAGGCGAGCCAGCCGCCCCAGGTGCTCACCGCCACGTCGCCGCCGGAGGCACGCGGGTTGACCGCGATCGTGGCCAGCATGGCCAGCCGGTACCGCTGCATCGTCGTGAGCTCGAGCTCGTGGAACTGCCCGAGGGCGGCGATGGTGGCCACCGTCACGGCCGCGCTGGAGCCGAGACCGTACTTGCGGCCGTCGGCATCGCCGAGGTCGGCCACGACGTCCACTTCGCAAGGGCGGGAACCGATTCCACGCTCGGTGAGCAACCGATCGATGACCGACGCGGCGGCGAAAACATAAGCGAATGCTGCGGGCACACCGGCATCGGGCGTCAATGGGACCAACCGGTCACCGTCGCGGCCACAGGCCAGCGTCACGCCACCGTCCAGGTCCGACCGCAGCGTCACAACCACCCCGGAGACCGCGCCGGTCACCGCGGCAGACGCCTCATGCACGCCAACGGACGCGCCGATCGCTGTGCCGAATTCCCCTGGCACCCCGGCAGTCGCGTCGGTGACCGTGGCGGTGGCGTAGCGGTCGACGGCGGTGAGTACGGCCAGATGCCCGGGCTCGACGACGGCGTACTCACCTGCGATGAATAGTTTCCCTGGTGCGCGACAACTGATCACAGGCCCGTCGCCACCGGTCCTCCCGGGACGACCTGCGCGGCCGGTCGGGGATCGCCGACTGTCCGCAGTCAGGGTCCCGGATAGATCTCCGCTACTACTCACCGTCGCTGCCCGTCGTCAGGCGTGCGCCCGGACCGATATGAGCGGTCCGGGTGGTCACGAACTCCCCCAGACCCTCGATCGTGGCGGCCACCCGGGGCGCATCGGCGCGGGTGCACAGGACCTTCACGTTGGGGCCCGCGTCGATGGTCGCGTACGCGACGATGCCGTCGGCGCGCAGCGCGAGC
The DNA here is from genome assembly GCF_042728775.1 of Nocardia sp. NPDC060259. Classification (NCBI taxonomy): domain Bacteria; kingdom Bacillati; phylum Actinomycetota; class Actinomycetes; order Mycobacteriales; family Nocardiaceae; genus Nocardia; species Nocardia sp. NPDC060259. Next base: position 29,773 of record NZ_JBHXAY010000021.1, on the reverse strand, counting down.
ACCGCGTCCAGGATCGCGAGCGAGTGCGGGGACAGGTAGCGAATGCCCGGTCGCGCCGTCAGCATGGTGGCGTGCATCCCGAGGGCGTTGCGCTCGGCGATCTCACCGATCGCGGGAAGATCCTGGCGGGCAACGGCTGTGCGCATGTCCGCGAGATCGAGCACCGAGGATTCGGCCCACGGCCGGTAGAACGGCGAGGTCTCGGTGGTCTGCCGCATGGCGACGCGGCTCGACACCGCCTTCGCACCCGCTTCGACGACGGCCACAACGAGCGCCGGGTCGAGTTCGTCGCCGCCGATCGGCTCGGCGTAGGAGCTCAGATCGCCCGCGTCGCCGTCCCCCTCGCCCGCGTGCCAGACGACGAAGCCTCCGAAGATGGAGCGGGAGGCCGACCCGGAGCCGCGGCGGGCCAGGCGGGAGAGGGCGCGGCCGTCCAGGTCGAGTCCGTAGGCCGCGGCCGCGGCGGTGGCCAGTGCGGCGAATCCGCTCGCCGAGGAGGCCAGGCCGGCACCGGTCGGGCCCGCGTTGGCGGTCACCACCGCGGCGCGTTCGGTGCGGCCCGCCTTGGCGCGGACCAGGTCGAGGAACTTCTCGACGCGGGCGAGCGCGGTGCCGGTGGCGGCGGTGTCGTTGAGCTCGACGGTGTCGGCCGGTCCGTCGATCAGCCGGACCGACGTCGTGGTCGGGAAGATGTCCAGTGTCATCGACAGGCTCCCCGTGACGGGGAGGAACAGGGTTTCGTCGCGCTTGCCCCAGTACTTCACCAGGGCGATGTTCGGGTAGGCGAGGGCGACGGCCTCGCCGTCGCGGACACGATCCTCGGGCCGCTCGGACGCTAGGGGTACTGCAGGTACAACGGGTACTGCAGGTACTACGGGTACTGCGGAGGAAAATGTCATCGGTGTGTATCGAGTTCCGGTCTCGAGGAGGATAGGGACAGGGAGGCCGTACGCAGGCTCGCGGTGCCGACCGTCCAGGTCTGCACGGCACCGGCCCGGCGCAGCGCGGCACTCACCGCGAGTGCGCCGCCGGTCTCGGTGAGCGCGAGGACACAGCCGCCGAGGCCGGCGCCGGTCAGCTTCGCGCCGAACGCGCCCGCGTCGAGCGCCGCGGTGACGAGGGTGTCGATATGCGGTGTGCTGACACCGAGTTCGGCGAGCAGACCCTGGAATTCGAGCATCGTCGTGCCCAGCGACTCGGCACGCCCGGCCGACAGGTCGGCCGTCGCGGAACCGATCAGGTCGGCGGCCCTGGCCAGCAGTCGCTCCGCGGCGCGCGGATCGCGCTCCAGGGTGCGGCGCACCCCGGCCACCGCGTGCTGGGTGGAGCCGGGCACGCCGGTGTCGGCGATCACCAGGGCCGCGTCCAGGCCGATGTCCATCGGACGGGCCGTGCCCTGATGGAACAGGATCGGGCCGTTGGCCAGGACGGCGCTGGCGTCGATGCCGCTGGCCCGGCCGTGCGCGACCTGCTCGCCGCACTGCACGAGTTCGTAGAGCATGCCGGGATCGACGGTGCGGCCGTACAGGTCGGCGACCGCGCGCACCGCCGCGCCCGCGCAGGCGGCACTGGAACCGAGGCCACGAGCCAGCGGAATATCGCACTCGACAACGACATCGACGATGTCGCCATCGAATCCCCACCGCCGCAACGCCTCCTCGACCGCGACACGCGGACCGGACGCGGTGGTCACCGTGTGCGGATCACCCGCGAGGAACCGGAAACCACCCTCGGCGGGCACATCCGATTGCACACCGGCATCGCCGGGACAGGCGAGGGCGCGCACCGGCAGCGCGGGCAGCGGAAACGCGATGGCGGGAGTGCCGTGGACGACGGTGTGCTCGCCGAGCAGGATCGCCTTGGCATAGGAATGGCCGACGCCGGGAACGGGGCCCGCGCCGGTGGAGTTGTGTCTGATGCGCTCTCGAACAGGATGACCGTTCACGTCGATTCCTCTCCCGAACTCGGGCGGGGTCCGCCCGGCGCGTTCCCGAACGGGAAACACGCCGGGCGGCACGCCTTTACGGCTGCCGAGTCGATCGGCCGAAGATGCGGAGCACGGACGGGAAGAAGGCGGGAACCTGCGCGGCATAGGCGCGGTAGGACGCGCCGAAGCGCGCGATCAGGTCGCGTTCCTCCAGGTAGGTGCCCAGCAGGATGTAACCGGTCAACCCGAGTGCCCACACCAGGTGCCCGACGGTGAACGTGCTGGCGAACCAGAACGAGACCAGCAGGCCGGTCATCAGCGGATGGCGCACGAGGCGGTAGACCCCGTTCACCTGCAGCCGGTCGACGGTCGCGTCGGGAACCTGGATGACGTACTCGCGGTAAGCCTGGCTGATGCCGAGCAGGTGGAAGTGGTTCAGCAGCAGCGTCGCCGCGTAGACGAGCACGAACCCGAGCCAGAACCCGGCGTCGAGCACCAGTCCCGCGGTGCCATCGGCCGACCAGATCACCGCCGGAATCGGCTGCCAGGCCAGCATGATCACCCACATGACCAGGCACACCATCACGATGTAGACGGTCCGCTCCAGCGCTTCGGGCACCCAGCGGGTGACGAAGGCCTTGAACGAGGGCCTGGCCATGCCCGAGTGCTGCAGGCCGAACAGCGCCAGCAGTCCCACGTCGATGACGATCGCCGGGACGGTCGACAGGTGCGGGCCCTTGTCGATCGTCTTCGGCAGGAACCAGCCGCCGGCGAACAGCAGCATCAGCGGGACGGTGATGCCCGCGACGCCGTAGACGGCGAAGGAGAACAGGAACGGGACGAGCCGCGAACGGCTCGTCAGCACGTCCCGCGCCTGGGTCGGTGTCGGTGTGATCAGATCCATGCGAACCACGGCAGGTACCGCGAACGCACGGTCCCCTCTTCGATGCGCTGCTCCAGCCTGGCCTTCCACTTGGTGCCGTAACCCTCGTTGAGGAAGCCGCCGGGCCAGAACAGGCGCCAGCCCGACTGCGCGACCATCCAGTAGGGGACGATGACGCCGGGGTTGACATCACGCATGTAGTCGAGCTTGTCCGGAATCTGGCTCCAGTGGATACCGGGGTAGCGGTGGTGCACGCTGTGGTAGCCCTGGTTGAAGATCAGGAAGTTCAGGATGTTGCCCGCGTTGTTGAGCGAGGTGCTCGGGTCGTCCTCGAAGCCCTTGGCAGGCGCGTGGCTCAACCAGGCGAAGTAGCCCGCGTTGACCTGGGTGATCAGGAACGGCACCCAATAGAACAGCACGAAGCGATCGAAATCGACCAGATACCAGACGGTTCCGATGACCACCGCGTACAGCGCCATGTCGAGCAGGAACTGCTGGCGCGTCTTGCGGCGGCGCGGCGCCGGGTCGGCCGCGAAGATGGTCCGCATCGTGTGGATCTTGACGATGACGCCGTAGCGGACCCAGTACCAGATGGCGCCGAGGCCCTTCTCCATCCCGGCGGTCGAGGTGACGTCACCTGGCCCGTCGTTGAACCGGTGATGGTTGAGGACGTGGACCTCGCGCATCTCGGCCGCGGTCAGGTTGCCGGGCAGACAGCACAGGAAGTCGACGACCCGGTTCGGGAACTTCGACACGAACAGCGGCCGGTGGGTGTGCATGTGCATCACGCCGATGGTCAGCGAGAGGTTCAGCAGCGACAGCACGATGATCAGCGGCACCGCGATGTACCAGTTCGTGGCGAACGGCACGAACAGGCCGAGGGCAAGCATGCCGATCCACAGCGCGATGTGCATCAGAGGGCCGACGTTCGAGGCGTGCTCGAGCTTGAGCACGCGCTTGCTGAACGGGGTGTGCTCCGGCGCGACGGGCGTTTCGGTGCTCATAGGGGAGCTCCTTCGCTAGTGGTGTCCAGGACGGTGAGCGCGGTTCTGGTGACGATGCTCATGGGCGGCTCCCTTGGGTGCTGGTGTCGAGGGCAGCGAGTTGGAGTCTCGTGGCGAGCGCCTGCAGCGCTTCGGGTTCGTGCGGAGGCACCCGTTCCATGGCACCGAAGGCCAGGTGATCGGCGATCATCATGGTGCGCACCTCGGCGTCGGGGAGTTCGCCGGTCAGCGGGGCCTCCGGCAGGGTCTGCACGAGCGCGAAGGTGGTGTCGACGATCAGCGGGACCAGCGAGGTCGGCTTCGACCGCGGGTCACCCGCGCCGAGCACCTCGGTCGCCTGGTTCGCACCGTCGGCGAAATCCGGTGAGGCGTCGAGCATCCGGTGGATCGCCAGATCGGCGGTGCGGCGCACCCGGTCCAGCATCCTGTCCCAGTAGGTGGCGGACGAAGCGGCCAGCAGCGCGGCGCCGAGCTTGCGCCGGTAGGGCGAGGGCGCGTCGACGACCGAGCACAGGAACGCGGTCGTGGTGATGGTCATGTACGCCATCGCCGCGCGCGCACCGCGACTCGGCGTGCCGGGGCCGAGGCGGGCGAGCAGGGCGAAGCCGCCCAGCGCGGGCGCCAGCAGCTGCAGCATCACCATCCGCTTCAGTTCCTCGCGGTCGGCGACGCCGTAGATCTCGAACTCGTTGTCGCGCAAGTCGTTCGCGGACTGGGCGATCACCGCGACGCAGCCGGTCAGTTCGCGCAGATCCGCTTCCGACAGCACGTCTTCGGCGACCAGGGCGCACGCGTAGTGGGTGACCCGCCCGAGCACGCCTTCGCTGTAGACGACCCGGGACAGGGGCGCGTCGAGATTGCGGGCCATGACACCGGCCACGTCGACGATCACCGCACCGACCCGCTTGCGCCCCTCCGCCGACAGCGCGGACAGCAGCGCCCTGATATCGCCGATGCGCTCGGCCAGCAGGCGGTCGACGGCCTCGCTGTCGCGAGCTTCCGCGGCGACGGCGGGCAGGGCGGGCGGCGGCGTGTCGGTGGTGCTGTTGAGGTAGTCGGCGGCCGCCAGCACGGCGCTGCTCGCGACCGCGCGATCGCTGAGGTCTTCGAAGGCGTCGAGCACCCGGCAGGCCAGCAGGGCGGCGGTCGCCTCGGCCCGCAGGTGCGCGGGCAGGAAGCTCACCGAGACGCCGAGGTTGCGGCCCGCGGGGATCAGCGCCAGTCTGGCCAGTTCCTCCGGTGACGCCGCCGCCCGCAGCGCGGCCATATCCGGTGCCCGCCGCAGGTGGCGCAGGCCGTAGGCCAGGGAGCCGATTCTGGTCTGTCTCATCGGTTGATCACCTGCTGCAGGAGTTCGCGGAGGTCCGCGCGCGCGGGCGTGGACGGGAAGATGTCCAGGGCCGCGCTCGCGGTCTCGGTGGCCTGCACCGCGACGACGCGCGCGGCCTGGGTGGCGCCGCTCTCGACCAGGTCGGTCTGCAGCGTGGCGCTGGACGTTTCCGCCGAGAGCCACAGCTCGCGCGCGCCGGGGCGCATCGCCAGCCATTCGATGACCGGCCAGGTCGGCACCCGCCGGTCCAGATCGCCGCAGGCGTCCTTGCCCAGCTCGGGGCCGCCCTCGATGTCGCGGACGTCGTCCATGATCTGGAAGGCGAGCGCGAGCTGGTCGGCGTAGTGCATCAGGGCTTGCAGCTGGTCGTGGTCGGCGCCGCCCGCCGTGCCGCCGTAGGAGCACGACAGGCGGAACAGCGTGCCGGTCTTGGCGCCTGCCACGAGTTCGTAGTGGCGGCGCAGCGCGGTCGCGTCGACCGCGGGCGGCAAGGTCTCGATGAGCTGGCCGTACGACAGATCCGACAAGCGGTCGGCATAGGTCACGCCGGGCGCGTCACCGATCCCGGCGAACACCGCCTGGTTGTCGGCCAGCACCTGGGCGACCACCTGCATCGCGGCGCCCGCCAGGTGGAATCCCGCCCTGGCGGCGATGCGCACGCCGAACGCGGCGGGCACCGAGGGCGCGCCGCGGCGCAGCAGGGAACCGTCACAGATGTCGTCGTGCAGCAGCGAGGACTCGTGCAGCATCTCCATCGCGCAGGCCAGATCGATGGCGGCCTGCTGTGGCGCCGCCGCGACATCGGGTAGCAGGCCGGCACACGCGAGCACGAGCCGAGCCCGCACCCGCTTGCCGGGCGCGGCGAGAACATGCCGGTAGATGGCGTCGAAATCGCCACCGGTGATCAGGATTTCGTGCAGCCGCTCGGTGACCAGCGGAAGCAATTCGACCGGCCCGACGGGCTTGTCGTCGACAACCGACTGCGTGGTGACCGACGGTCTGGGCAGCACCGCCACCTGATCGCCCGGGTGCACTGTCGGACGAGCATCCTGACGGTGCGCTGAGGGTAGCGCGTGATTGTCCATAGCGCTGAACTCCTTTGGTGTGGTCACGGTGGCAGTGAGGTTCACCCCGACTGGTGCACAGGGGTTCACGGGGGTTCAGGCGGGGCAGTCACTGGATGTGACTTGTCACAACTACCGGGCCTGAGCTTCCCGATCGCCGGCTACCGACGGGTAGTTTTGTGGACCGCTGGCCCACTTGTCAAGGACTACAACATGTTTCAATACACGAACGCGGTATTGGACAGTGCCACAAAGTAACTCGCGCGCCATGCGCGCTACTGAGACGGGGATCAACGTCCGGGGCCGGACCGGATGATGTCGAACTCGCAGTGCCCCAACAGATTCCGTGACCCTAACCGACCTATGGGTAGCAGTGTGTTGCGCAAAGGTAAATACCGCGGACTGGCGCGGCGCTGCGACAGAGATATTCGGACGCGACGACCCCCTGTAGGGTCGCGCCGACAACGAGGCCGATCCCCGGGATGCCGGGAAACGCCTGTTCAAACCGTTCGCCGAGGACATCATCGTCCTGCGGGCGATCACCGAGAAACATGCGGACAACGCTCGACCGCCGACTCTACGGCGGCGACCGCGATGCCGCGAATCGGGCTCGGCGCTTGGTGAGATCTCCGCGAATCGGACCAGGAACGGTTGGCAACTTTCCCAACCGGCCGGCATCTACACGGGGTCGAGATATGTACGCGTACTTGACAATTCACTGCCTGATGCCAAATCGAGACGAGGGCAGTTTCAGATTCCGCGTTGCCGGCCGGCCGGGGGAACTCCCGGCCGAACCGGCTCTCGCGTGCGACGGCACCGCCGCCGGGTCACCCGCCCGCGACGGAGGCGCCGGCGCTCGCCCAGAACCCGGCGTAGCGGCCGCCCGCGCGCAGCAGCTCGTCGTGGGTGCCCTGTTCCACGATGCGACCGCCGTCGACGAACACGATCAGGTCGGCACGCTGGACGGTGCGCAGGCGATGCGCCACCGTCACCACGGTCCGGCCCGCCATCAGGCGCTCGATGCCCTCGTGCACGGCCGCCTCGTTCACGGGGTCGAGCGCGGAGGTGATCTCGTCGAGGAGCACGATCGGCGCGTCCTTGAGCAGTGCGCGCGCGATCGAGACACGCTGGCGCTCACCGCCGGACAGGCGGGCACCGCCCTCGCCGACATGCGCGGACCAGCCACCGGGCAGGCGCTCGATCACCTCGTCGAGCCGGGCCGCCGCCGCCGCAGCGCGCACCTCGGCGTCGGTGGCGCCGGGGCGGCCGAGCCGCACGTTGTCCTCGATGGTGCCGTCGAAGAGGTAGACGTCCTGGAAGACCACGGCGATCCGGGACATCAGCTCCTCGGTGCTGATGTCGCGCACGTCCACTCCCCCGACCCGGACCGCGCCCGCGTCCACGTCGGCGAAGCGGGCGAGCAGTTGCAGCAGGGTGGTCTTGCCCGCGCCCGAGGGGCCGACGACCGCGAGCGTGCTCCCGTCGGGCACCGCCAGCGACACGTCGTCGAACACGGTGCGGTCGCCCTGCCGGAAGGCGACAGCATCGAAGGCCAGGTCGTGACAGGCAGGCAGCGCCGGTTCGCGCGGCTCCGGCAGCGGTTCGGTGCGCAGGACCTCGTCCAGGCGCGCCAGCACCGACCGCGCGGCGCGCAGCTTGCCGCCGATGTCGGCCAGCGAGAGCAGCGGATCGGCGCAGCGGGCGGCCAGCACCAGGATCGCCAGAATCTCCGCGGCACCGATACTTCCGTCGAGGACGAGGTACGCGCCGAGGACCAGCAAGACGGTGAACATCGCCTGCACCGTCAGCGCCAGGCCGATCACGCCGGGCAGCGCCGACAGGGTCGACCGGCGCGATGCCCGCTGCAGTGCGGTCAGGGAGTCGTCGAGCAGCCCGAACCGTTCACCGGTCCGGCCGCCCGCCCGCAGCACCGGCTGAGCCTGCACAAATTCGATGACTCGCCCGGTGGCCTCGACGCCGCGCGCGGCGGTGTCCGCGTCGCCTGCCGCCGTGGACCGGCCCGCCCAGATCTGGACGGCCGCGACGACCGGTGCGCCGAGCGCGGCGGCCAGGCCGAGTTGCCAGTTGTAGGCGAACATCACGACGACGATCGTCAGCGGCGTCACCGCGGCGGAGATGAACGGCGACAGCAGATGCGCGATGACACCCATCGCGTCGAGCACACCGCGGCTGGCCAGCGCCGACACCTCGCCGACCCGGCTCGCGCTGTACCAGCCGAGGGGCAGCCGGGCCAGATGGTCGCCGATCCGGTGATACATCCCTTCCAGCAAGGTGGTTCCGCTGCGGAAACCGGCGAGATCGCTGAGATAGCGCAGCACCGCGTAGGCCGCGACCGCGGCACCGAAGGCGATCAGCCACGGCCGGACCTCGCCGGGATCGCTGCCGAACAGCGCGTGCAGGACGGGAACCAGCAGGGCGTAGGACAGCCCTTCGACGATCGCGGTGACCGTCATCAGGGCGACGGTGCGGCGCACCGGCCCGGCGTACTCGTGACCGAGCACGCGCAGCAGCATCCGGATCATCGGCCTTCGTCTCCTCGGGGTCCGTCGGCGAGCGCCGATCGATGGGCGTGCCAGAGCGCGGCGAACCGGCCGCCTGCCGCCAGCAGGTCGGCGGGCGTGCCACGTTCGACGATCACGCCGCCGTCCAGGACGACGACGGTGTCGGCGTCGGCGATGGTTTCCATGCGGTGCGCGATGACCAGCGTCGTACGGTCGGCGGCCCCCGCCGCCAGCGCGCCCCGCACCGCCAGCTCGGTCTGCGGGTCGGCGAAGGAGGTCGCCTCGTCGAGGACAAGCACGGGGGTCGCGGCGAGCAGGGCGCGGGCGAGCGAGATCCGTTGCGCCTCACCGCCGGACAGTGTCACCTCGGCGCCGAGCACGGTCTGGTACCCGTCGGGCAGTGCGACGATGCGATCGTGGATGTCGGCCTGCCTGGCGGCGCGCACCACGTCGTCGAGGTCGGCGTGCGGCACCGCGAGCGCGATATTGTCGGCGATCGTGGCGTGCAGCAGGGTGCTGTCCTGGAAGACGAACGACACCTGCCGGTAGAGCTCGTCGCTGCCGAGCTCGCGCAGATCGACGCCACCGAGCGCGACCGTGCCGTGGTCCGGGTCGAAGAAGCGCGGAAGCAGTTGGACCAGTGTGGATTTCCCGCTGCCCGACGGACCGACGAGCGCGGTGGTCGTGCCCGGCTCGAGGACGAGATCGATCCCGCGCAGCACTTCGTGGCCCGCCTCGTAGCCGAATCGGATGTCGCGCAATTCCACTCGATGGCCGGTGGGCACGATCGGGTGCGCGGGTTCCGGCAGCGGCGGTACGGCCAGCACGTCGGTGATCCGGCCGACGGCGCGCTGGGCGGCCTGCAGATCGTCGAAGCCGTGGCCGAGCAGGGCTGCCACCGGCGCGGTCAGGCCGAGACCGAGCAGGACGAAAGGCAGCAGGTCGGCCGGTGCCATGCCGCCGCTCGTGATCAGCCCCGCGCCGCCGATCAGCACGACCAGCAGGACGAACGGCGGCGACAGCGCCAACTGCATGCCCGCGGCGATCACCGACAGCCCGCGCACCATCCGGTAGAAGGTGCCGACGAAATCATCGGTGGCCGTGCGGAACGCGCGATGGGCGCGCCCGGATCCGCCGAACACCTTGACCACCGGGATGCCCTGGACGAACTCGATCACCGAATCCGCGATGCGTCCCATGGCGCTGTCGAATTCCTCCTGCTCGCGCTGCCGGGTCGGGGTCATCATCAACGGGATCAGGGCCATCGCCAGCACCACCGGGATCAGGGTGATCAGGGTGAGCCGCCAGTCGATGGTGAACAGGTAGACCAGCGACACCAGTGGCACCACGAACGCGGCGACGAGTTCACCGGGCGCGTGAGCGATGAACGGGTGCACCGCGTCCACGTCGTCCCCGACGACCTTCGCGAGTTCACCGGTCCTGCGCTGCCCGAACCAGCCGATCGGGACACGGCCGAGCCGCGCGGCCAGCTGCCTGCGGAACGACAGTTGCACCCGCCCGTCGAGCAGGTGCCCGAGGCCGGCGGAGGCCGCGGTGAACAGCAGCCGGACGAACAGGCCCGCCGCGCCCGCGAGGACGACGAGCCAGACGTGTCCGTGATCGATCGGAGTGGGCGACAACAGTGTTCGGCCCAGTTCGACCACGGCCAGCAGCGGTGCCAACCCGGCGACGGCGCCGATCACCTGCAGGATCACCACAGCGGTGAAGCCGCCCAGGTAGGGGCGAAGCAGTCCGGCGACGGTCGGTCCCGCTGGCGCGGCGTCGGCCGCGGGTGGGGATTCCCGCACCTGCGCCACGTCGGTGATGGTCATGGTCGTTCCTCTCGCGTCTGTGCGGCCGCGCTACGGGCGGCGTATCGAATACTGTGACGTCGCCGTCGGGCGGCGCGCTTTCGGAAACGTGCGGTCCCTCAGCCAAGGACGACGAGGCCGCAGGCGGCGAGGAAGAGTCCTTGCAGGACGGTGCGAGCGGGCAGCGGCATGGTCTTGATGCCCAGATCGGCCCGCGCGGCCCGGACATTCGCCGGGAACATGACGAGCAGCAGCACGAACAGGCAGGCCGCGGCGACAGGCGCGGTCGCCGGAATCAGCAGACCGACGGCGCCTGCCAGTTCGAGGACGCCGGTCAGAGCCACGAGGGCGGGCGCGTTGGGGAGGCTGGGCGGGACCATCGCGATCAGCGCGGACCGGCGCGGTTCGGCGAAATGCGCGCTCGCGGTGAGGGTGAACATCGCCGCCAGGCCGACGGCCACCGCCCGGGGCCAGGAGTCCAGCCAGGCGAGGTCGGTGAGCCATCCGATCAGCCTGGCCAGGGCGGTGACGACGGCGAGAGCGATGAAGGGTGCCATGGGAACTCCTCGAGGCGAACGTCGACTGGCCTAGCGCCAATCTTGACACTGGAAAGATTGACACCAGCAGCGAAACTTGTCAATGACAAGTTTGTGCGTCAGGATCGAGGCATGACGAAAACCGGGTATCACCACGGGGATCTGCGGGCGGCGCTGCTCGACTCGGCGGCCGAGCAGATCGCGGCCGAGGGCATCGAGGCCGTGTCGTTGCGGGCGCTGGCCCGCCGGGCCGGGGTCTCGCACGCGGCGCCCGCGCATCACTTCGGTGACCGGGCCGGATTGTTCACCGCGCTGGCGATCGAGGGATTCGACCTGCTGGCAACGGAACTGGCGGCAGCGGGCGAGGACATGCGCGAGGTGGCCCTGGCCTATATCCGCTTCGCGCTGAGCAATCCCGGCCGGTTCGACATCATGTTCCGGCGGGAGGTGCTGCGCGCGGACGATCCCGAGCTGGTGGCGGCGCGGGAGCGATCGGGGACCGCGTTGCGCGCCGGGGTGGCCGAGATCCAGTCCGATCAGGAGCCGGGACGGCAGCGGGCGACGCGGCTGGCCGCGTGGTCGCTGGTGCACGGGTTCGCGACGCTGTGGCGGGAGGGCGCGCTCGACGGGTCCGAGCTGGCGACCTCCGCGGACCCGGAGCTGATCGCGCGCGAGATGCTCGCGACCGTGGCCTTCGACTGAGCCGGCGGCGGCGGGCGCGTGATACCGATACCCTGGCAACGGTGACCGTCGGTGCGCTTTCGGAAACGTGCGGTCCGGTGCGGTCGCCGGTGGTGTGGATGCGGCCGGGGCACGTGGGCTATGTCGGGCCCGAACTCGGCGTCGACCTGCACGCACCCTCGGTGGCAGTGCTCAGCGTCGGCCTGGACGGGCCGTTCGTCCTCGACACCGCCACCCACGGCGAGATCCACACCGGCAGCTCGTTCGCGCCCGCCCGCACGGTCCATCGGGTCAACGCTCCCGGCGGCTGGATCCTGCTGCTGTTCGTCGATCCCGCCGGTGCGCCCGCGATGACGATCGCCGACGAGATGACCGCCGTCGCCGGACCGTACGGGCTTGCCCACCGGCGCGAACGCCGGCTCGTCGAGCTGTGCCGCGCCGCTGTCGTCGAGCCGGAACGGATCTTCGCCGACGCGGTCGCGGGCCACACGCCGGTCGCCGATCCGCGGATCACGTGGGCCACCACCACGATCAACCGCAACCCCGACCAGGTCTACCGAGCCGAGGCGATGGCCGCCCACCTCGGCCTGTCGAAGACGCACTTCCTGCGGCTGTTCGCCCGGCAGTGCGGCACCACCTTTCGTGGCTATCAGCGCTGGACCCGGGTCGTCCACGCGGTCCGGGACGCCGCCGCGGGCCGCGACCTCACGCGCTCCGCTGTCGACGCCGGTTTCGCCACCCCCTCCCACTTCAGCGAAACCTTCCACGACCTGTTCGGCATGTCCGCCTCCGGATTTCTGCGCACCGGTGTCCGCTTCGACCTCGGCCTCCCGTAGCGCAATGCGGGTCAAGGCCGCCGGAGACACGGCGGGCCCGTATCAGGTCGGTCAGCCGGATGCGCGCATCAGCTACGGCCGCGAGCGGGCGCGGGTACGCTCGAACACCCTTCTCGCACAAGCGTCGTCGGCGTACGACAGGAATGGGGCGGCATGTCGCAGGATCTGGAAGCGAACGACTGGCGCAACGATCGGGACGGCGCCGCGGCGGCGGGAACGAATCCGACGGTGCTGTGCCGGTTGACCACCGGGTGGGCCGTCATCGGGGATACCCAGCACCTGCCCGGCTACTGCGTGCTGATCTACGACGGCGAGGCCGATCAGCTCACCGAGTTGCCGCGGCAGGAGCGGGTCGCGTTCATGGCGGACATGGTGGTCCTCGGCGAGGCGGTGCAGCGCGCTTGCCGCGCGGCGGATCCGGCGTTTCTGCGGATCAACTACGAGGTGCTCGGCAATACCTGGGGGCACCTCCACGGGCATATCCACGCGCGCTACGCGTGGGAACCCGAGCAGCTGCGGGTCGGCCCGGTCCACCTGTACGGCGCGGAACGCTCGGCGCCCGAGCACGCGCTCAGCGCCCGGCACGACGGGCTGCGTGCGGCGATCACCGCGGCGGTGACCGAGATTCTCGCCGAGGGGTAACCGCGGGTCAGCGCGCCGCGGTGCCGCCGAGGACCAGCAGCTCCGGCAGTGGGTGATCGACGACCGGGGTCGCGGGCCGGACCGGCGCGCCGCGGCCGAGAACCGTACAGCGGCGGGCCAGTACGGCGCCGCAAGCGTGGATCGTCGTCGTGATCAGGTCCTCCGCCAGGGGCAGGTCGTCCTCGCGGTACCCGTACACCGAGAAGCGCACGGCGCGTGGATAGTTCATCGGGTCGGACTGGCAGGCCACCGCCGCCGGGCAGCTCGACAGCAGCATCACCGCGGTCGCGAAATCGGCATGCGGGTCGCCGGCGCCGATCTCGTGGCCTGCCGCGACCGCCGCGAAAAGCGTTCGCAGGCAAGGCTGTTCGGGCACCTGATAGGCATCCTGTATCCGCGACCAGCGGCGCAATGCCGGATGGTCGGCGATGTCGGGCCGCGCGTGCCAGCGGCGGCGGCCGCAGTCGAGCAGGCGCGTGGCGGCGGCGTGCCAGACCGCGGGGTCGTCGATGCGGGCGACGATGCGCAGGCGGCGGCATTCGTCGACATCGTGAGGGCGGATCGGATCGATCGCGGGGACAGCGGAGCCTGCCGGGCGGTGCGTCTGCATGGCGAACTCCTATCGAACGAGGGAACCGAACGAGTGCTGCCCGGTGGCCGCGCCCCGGCGCCACGCGAGCCGGAACGCCATGGTCGCGGCCACGACGGCGGCGCACACCACGGCCGCGATCACCACGAGCACCAGCACACCCGACCGGCCCACTCCGGCGTACCTGGCGATCAACGCCGAGGCCGCGATGGGGCCTGCGGTGGCCAGGACGGGAATCAGCAAGATCAGGCCGACGGTCACCAGAGCAGACGGCGACATCGACGATTTCAGTGCGGAAATGCCCTGTCGGGAGATGATCCTGCGCGGCCCCGACTGCCGTGCGACTGTAGCCATTTCCGCCTCTCCGTTACCTGAATGGAACCCAGCGAACCATGGGCTACTAAACCTACAGCCCGGACCCGGACTACCAGGAGATTCGTCACGAAACAGTGATAACCCGCAGCGGCCAGACATTCATCCGCAAATGAAATTTGCAGGTCAAAGGCACTTTTATGGTTAGCGGAGAATTTGCTGTCGGCGAATAGCATTCAGATCGCGTAACAATTCCGAGCACCATCGACGGGCGCGACAGGGAGGACCACCGGCCGGTGTGCACACTGCCCGGAATCGCTGGCGAGTTCGAGGTTCTTATTCGACGTGCTTCGACCCGGAACCGAAGCTACCTTCCAGCCGATTGCGTGATCCCGGATGAATCAAACGCGCCGCACTGACGAGCCCACCCGAGGACCAGGTGCGGCGCCGGATGAGCAGACACGGCTCGTCGCGGTCGATATCGAGGAGCTTGCACTCCTCCCTGCTGGCCCGCACCGCCTCCACGACATGTTCGCCGCGAATCAGGGGCGCGACCTCGCTGAGGTAGGTGTTCGGCGTGACGGTGGTGAAATCCTGGGCCAGGTAGTCGGGCGCCTGGGCCGGATTGACGTAGCGGTCCTCCACCTGAATCGGGACGTCGTCCTCGATGTGCACCAGCAGCGAATGGAACACCCTGCCGCTCATGGCGTTTCCGAGCACCGGATGCCGGTCGCCCGCCTCCTCCGCGCGCACGAACACCACCTCGGTGCGATGCCGGTGCCCGCGCCGCGAGATCTCGTCGGCGATATTCCTGACCTCGAACAGCGGCGAGGCGGCTTTGGTCGGCGCGACGAAGGTGCCCACACCCATCACCCGATTGAGCGCGCCGTCGGCGGTGAGATCACGCAGCGCGCGATTGATCGTCATCCGGGACAGGCCGAGCGCGTTGACCAGCTGATTCTCCGAGGGAATCTGCTCACCCTCGACCCACCGGCCGCCTTTGATCTGCGCCATGATCAGCTGCTTGACGCGTTCGTACGCCGCGAATTCGGTCCCCAGTTCGCTGTACAGCGCGGCCAGGTCCGCATCGACCACTTCGATCGCCACCACCGGTATCCGTTCCCTCAGTTTGTCCAGAGAATACGTTGCGCCCGGACGGCACAGCACGCTTGACAGCTACTTGTATATACAGGACTATACCACTAGTCTGGATTCCAGTGACCCAGGACACAGCCGTCTTTTCGAGGAGTGAACCGATGACCGACGCCGCCACCCCGCCACCTTCCGGCCCCCGGCCCGTGTCCGCCCCGCGCGGATCGCAGCTGCACACGCTGGGCTGGCAGCAGGAGGGCGCCCTGCGGATGCTGATGAACAACCTCGATCCCGAGGTCGCCGAGCGTCCCGACGATCTGGTCGTCTACGGCGGCACCGGCCGTGCCGTGCGCAGCTGGGCGGCGTTCGACGCGATCGTGCGAACCCTGGAGACCCTGGCCGCCGACGAGACGCTGCTGGTGCAGTCGGGCAAGCCGGTCGGCGTGTTCCGTACCAGCGAGTGGGCGCCGCGCGTGCTGCTGGCCAACTCCAATCTGGTCGGCGACTGGGCGAACTGGGAAGACTTCCGCAAGCTCGAGCAGCTCGGGCTGATGATGTACGGCCAGATGACCGCGGGATCGTGGATCTACATCGGCAGCCAGGGCATTCTGCAGGGCACCTACGAGACCTTCGGCGCGGTGGCGCGCAAGCGTTTCGGTGGCACCCTGGCAGGCACCATCACGCTCACCGCGGGTGTGGGCGGGATGGGTGGCGCGCAGCCGCTGGCGGTGACGATGAACGAGGGCGTCGCGCTGTGCGTCGACTGCGATCCGGCGCGCATCGATCGGCGGATCGCGCACGGCTACCTCGATACGAAGGCCGAATCCTTGCAGGAGGCACTGGATCTCGCGATCGCGGCGCGCGACGAACGCCGCGCGCTGTCGATCGGCCTTGTCGGCAATGCCGCCGAAGTGTTCCCGCAGCTGCTGGCCATGGACGCGCCGATCGATATCGTCACCGACCAGACCTCGGCGCATGATCCGCTGTCCTACCTGCCGATCGGTGTCGCGCTCGAGGATTGGCACACCCTCGCCGAGAAGGACCCGGCGTGGTTCACCACCGAGGCACAGGCGTCGATGGCCAAGCACGTCGAGGCGATGGTCGGGTTCCTCGACAAGGGTGCCGAGGTGTTCGACTACGGCAACTCGATTCGTGACGAGGCCCGAAAGGGCGGCTACGACCGGGCTTTCGCGTTCCCCGGTTTCGTGCCCGCCTACATCCGCCCGCTGTTCGAGGAGGGCCTCGGCCCGTTCCGCTGGGCGGCCCTCTCGGGCGACCCGAAGGACATCGCCGCCACCGATCGCGCGATCATGGAGCTGTTCCCCGAGAACGAGCACCTCAAGCGCTGGATCACCATGGCGGGCGAGAAGGTGCAGTTCGAGGGCCTGCCCGCCCGCATCTGCTGGCTCGGCTACGGCGAACGCCACCGCGCCGGCCTGAAATTCAACGAGATGGTCGCCTCCGGCGAGCTGTCCGCGCCACTGGCCATCGGCCGCGATCACCTCGACTCCGGCTCGGTGGCCTCCCCCTACCGCGAAACCGAGGCCATGGCCGACGGCTCCGACGCCGTCGCCGACTGGCCCCTGCTCAACGCTCTGCTCAACACCGCCTCCGGCGCCTCCTGGGTCTCGATCCACCACGGCGGCGGCGTCGGCATGGGCCGCTCCATCCACGCGGGCCAGGTCTGCATCGCCGACGGCACTCCCCTGGCCGCCCAGAAGCTCGAGCGGGTCCTCACCAACGACCCCGGCATGGGCGTCATCCGCCACGTCGACGCCGGCTACGAGCACGCAGCCGACGTCGCCCGGGAGCGCGGGGTGCGAATCCCCATGCAGGAGAACTGATCCCCTCCGCCGCCCGTACCGCTCGGTGCGGGCGGCGGACCGGTCACAGTAGCCGCCACGACGACTCACGCCCAGCCATGGTCGATGCCTTACCGCGAGCGGGTGTGACTACCGGGTTCCCACACGTACTCATCGAGACTGCGCAGCGGCTCGGAACGGAATCGGAGCATCGCGGACGTGGCCGCCGAGCGTGTGACACCGAGGGAGCGGAGCAACGCGTCAGCTTCGGCCGGTGCGCTCTCACACCTAGGCGCCAAGGGTGATCGGTTCAGCGGGTGGGCCTTTCAGCAAGAGGTCCGCCAGTCGGCTGATCAGCTCGCCGGGGGCCACGCGGTCGGGGTTCTCGGTGAGGCCGGCCAGGGTCCACCAGCGGTGGCCGGTGACGGTGGCGCGTTCGACGGCGGTGAAGCCTGAAGTGTCGATGTCGAAGGCGGCTACGCGGACCAGGAAGTAGCGTTCGCGGCAGTCTTAGGTGACGCCGCCCCAGGTGGCGAAGGCGCGGCGGCGCCAGAGTTCGGGGCCTACGACGAGGTCGGTGAGGCCGGTCTCCTCCCTCGCTTCGCGGGCGGCTGTCTGCTGGGCGGTCTCACCTTCTTCGCAGCCGCCGCCGATCGGGTACCAGAAGGGGTGGCCGTCGGTTTCGTCGATGCCGGAGAACAGCAGCAGCCGGTCGTGCTGGTCCAGCATTACCAGGCGAATCGAGTGCCGCACAGTCGGTTCAGGGTGTTCGGTCGGTGGAGGCATGGGGACTCCTGTTCTGTCGACGAGCGAGAAGCCCTATCCAGATTGCCTGAGGACCCGAATCCCGGAACAGGGTTTATTATGACTGACCAGTCAGGCATAATAGATCCATGCCGAAGATTGTCGATCGTGCCGCGCGGCAGGAGGAAATCCTGCTCGCCGCGGCTGCCGTGTTCGCTCGTAAAGGTTTCTCCGCTGCGCGGATCGAGGATGTGGCTGCCGAGGCGGGGATCGCCAAAGGCAGTGTCTATCTGTACTTTCCGAGTCGGGATTCGCTGCTAGCCGGAGTTTTCGAGAGCTACGCGCTGCGGTCGGCGCGGGTGCTCGACGAGATGGGTGAGGGGCCTGCGCTCGAGCGTTTGGAGCGGTTGATCCGTGGCGCGCTGGCGATGCTGGCCGAATATCCCGATCACGCGCGCGTCCTGCTTGATGTGTGGGCCGCGAAACCGCCCATCGATATGGTCGCGATCTATCGCGAATATCGTGCGGCTGTCACCGCATTGCTGCGTGCGGCCGATGCCGAGGGCACGCTGCGCGACGGGATCGATGAGCGGCATGCGGCGGTGATCATCGGGGCCATCGAGGGATGTCTCATCCAGACATTGGTGGACCCGGAGCTGTCGCTGCCGGATCTCACCGAGCCGGTCCTGCGGGTCTGCGTGGAAGGGATCCGGCGATGACACTCACCGATCGGCTGATCGCGCCGGGTGCGACCAGGGCCGAGGTCACCCTCGGCTTCACCGTCGCGATCGGCGGCGCGGCCGGTGCCGCGGCGCTGGCCATCCGGGCGCAGCACTCGTGGCCGGTTGTCGCGGTGATCGCGGTGCTGGCGTTCGATCTGTTCGGTGGATCCGTCGTCAACGCGATGGGTTCGGCCAAGCGCTGGTATCACCGGCCGGGACGCACGGCGGTCCACCATCTGGGCTTCGTCGCGATCCACATCCAGCCGTTCCTGCTGGCCTGGGTGGTGCCCGCGTTCAGCTGGACCGCCGCCGTCACCATCTATGCACTGGCGTTGGGCGGAGCGCTCATCGTGACCGCCGCCCCCGCCACGTTGCGCAGGCCGACCGCCTTCGCCGTCACGGCCTTCGCACTGCTGTGGGTAACCGGCGTACTCACCGTCCCAGCCGAGGTGGCCTGGTTCGCGCCGGTACTGCTGATCAAACTGCTGCTCGCGCACTTGCTTCCGGAAGAAGCGAGTCGCTGATCCGAAAACAACGCTGCCCCTGCCGATTTCGGCAGGGGCACCGTCAGAGTCAGCCCAGCGGACCGACCACCGATTCGGCACCGGCGAGAAGGGCACCGGAAGCGGCGAGGCGGACTGCCGCGTCGATCTCGGGGGCGAGATAGCGGTCGGGGCCTGGGCCGTCGACGTGCGCGCGCAGAACATCGCGGACGGCCGCCGTCGCCGGGGCCGGAGTCAGCGGGGCACGCAGGTCGAGGGCACGGGCGGCGGTCAGTGCCTCGATCGCGAGAACCCGGGTGAGACCGTCGATGGAGCGGCGGAGCTTGCGGGCCGCCGACCAGCCCATCGAGACGTGGTCCTCCTGCATCGCCGAGGACGGGATCGAGTCGGCCGAGGCGGGCGCGGCGAGGCGCTTGAGCTCGGAGACGATCGCGGCCTGGGTGTACTGGGCGATCATGTGGCCGCTGTCGACGCCGGGGTCGTCGGCGAGGAACGGGGGCAGGCCGTGGTTGCGGGCCTTGTCCAGGAAGCGGTCCGTGCGGCGTTCGCTGATGCTGGCGACATCGGCGACGACGATGGCGAGGAAGTCCAGCACATAGGCCACGGGGGCGCCGTGGAAATTGCCGTTGGACTCGACCCGGCCGTCGAGCGTGACCACGGGATTGTCGACAGCCGACGCCAGCTCGTAGCCCGCGACGCGTTCGGCGTGGGCGAGGGTGTCGCGGGCGCCGCCCGCCACCTGCGGTGCGCAGCGCAGCGAGTAAGCGTCCTGGACGACGGTGCAGTCAGGGGTCGCGTGACTGGCCACGATCGCCGAATCGGCGAGCAGACGGGTCATATTGGCGGCGGCGATCGCCTGGCCGGGCTGGGGGCGCAGGGCCTGCAGGTCGGCGGCGAAGACCTTGTCGGTGCCGAGCAGGCCCTCCACGCTCATGGCCGCGGTCACATCGGCCAGGCGCAGCAGATCGCGCAGGTCGTGGCAGGCGAGCACCAGCATGCCGAGCATGCCGTCGGTGCCGTTGATCAGCGCCAGGCCTTCCTTCTCCGCCAGCTCGACCGGGGCGATGCCCGCGGCTGCCAGCGCCTCCGCGGCGGGCAGCAAGGCGCCGTCGGCGTCGCGGACCGTGCCCTCACCGAGGACGGCCAGCGCGACGTGGGCCAGCGGCGCGAGGTCGCCGGAACAGCCGAGGCTGCCGTACTCGTAGACCACCGGCGTGATCCCCGCCGACAGCAGCGCGGCATAGGTCTGCGCGACGACCGGCCGCACGCCGGTCCGGCCGGTGGCCAGGGTCGACAGGCGCAGCAGCATCAGCGCGCGCACCACCTCCCGCTCCACCTCGGCACCCGAACCCGCCGCATGCGAGCGAATCAGGCTGCGCTGCAACTGCTTACGTAGTTCGAGCGGAATGTGGCGGACGGCCAGCGCGCCGAACCCGGTGGACACGCCGTACACCGGCTTCGGGTCGGCCGCCAGCGCCTCGATCCGCCGCCTGCTCTCCCCCATCGCCGCGAGCGCCGCGTCGGACAGCCGCACCGCGGCGCCGTCCCTGGCCACCCGCACCACGTCCTGCGGCGCCACCGGACCCGTGCCGACGACGACCGGTTCCACGGTGACCGGCGCGGACCGGTCCGAGTCGATGCTCACTATGCTTCTCCATTCCGAACTCTGTGCGGGACAAAAACTTTCAGGCGATATCGGCGACGGGTTCCGGCGCGGGAACCGCTTCGGGCTCGGCCGGAACGGGGCGCACCCACAGGCGGTAGGCCACGCACAGCAGCGCCAGCCACACCGCGCCGACGACCAGCGCCACCCTGCTGTCGGCGTCGAAGGCGATCACCGCGATCACGAACACCAGGAAACCGATGGTGATCAGCTGCCCGTACGGCCAGAACGGCACCGGGAACTTCAGCGCGGCGACCTGCTGCGCCGACATCCGCTGTCGCGAGCGGTACTGCGAGAACAGGATCATCAGCCAGACGAAGATGGTCGCGAAGGTGGCGATCGAGGCGATCACCAGGAACACCTTGTCCGGGATCAGGTAGTTCAGCAGCACGCCGACCAGCAGGGTGACGGTCATGACGACCACCGTCATCCACGGCACGCCGTTGCGCGAGACCCGCTGCATCACCGCGGGCGCCTGACCACGCTGGGCCATGCCATACATCATCCGCCCCGCGCCGAAGATGTCGCTGTTGATGGCCGACAGCGCCGCGGTGATCACGACGACGTTGAGCACCGCCGCCGCGGGACCGAGGCCAAGGCTCTGGAAGATCTGCACGAACGGGCTGCCCTCGTCGCCGATGCTCTGCCACGGGTTGATCGCCATGATCACCGCGAGGGTGAGTACGTAGAACAGGATGATCCGGATGGGCACGGTGTTGATCGCGCGCGGGATCGTGCGCTGCGGGTCCTCGGCCTCTCCCGCGGTGATGCCGATGATCTCGGTGCCGCCGAAGGCGAACATCACGATGGCGAAGCAGGCGACGAAGCCGCCGAAGCCGGTCGGGAAGAAGCCGCCGTCGGTCCACAGATTCTGCACGCTGCCGCTGGTGTCGTGGATGCCGAAGCCGAAGATCAGGATGGCGATGCCGCCGGCGATCATCGCGACGATGGCGACGATCTTGACCAGGCTGAACCAGAACTCGACCTCGCCGAACACCTTCACGCTGAGCAGGTTGACGGCGCCGATGAAGAAGATGATCGACAGCACCCAGATCCAGCGGGGCACGTCGGGGAACCAGAAGCCCATGTAGACGCCGAACGCGGTGACGTCGGCGAGGCAGACGATGAGCATCTCGAAGGTGTAGGTCCAGCCGGTCAGGAAGCCGGGCAGCGGACCGAGGTGCTTGCTGGCGTATTCGCCGAACGAACCCGAGACCGGGTTGCCGACCGCCATCTCGCCCAGGGCGCGCAGCACGATATAGATCGCGGCGCCGCCGATCAGGTACGCCAGCAGCACCGAAGGGCCCGCGCGGTGGATCGCCTCCGCCGAGCCGTAGAACAGGCCGGTGCCGATGGCCGAGCCGAGCGCGATGAAACGGATGTGGCGCGCGGTGAGTCCGCGCGTCAGCACAGCAACGGGCTTGTTCAAACCATTCTCCCGGGATCGGAAAGGCGCACGGAGCGGGTGATCACCCGATGGATTCGCCTGTGGGGCCGGTCACAGCGACCGGTACATGTATAAACCTGTATATACAGCCGTGTCAATGCACGGCGTGGTCGACCGGGAGCCTAGCGCTTGACGTACCTGTCTATACAGGCATATACATATCGAACGTGACCCAGCGCACATGCTCGGGTCGACGGCGTCACCGCAGAAAGACAGGCCGCTATGACAACGACCGGCTCCGAGGACCTCCTCACGCCCGAACGCCGCACCATCGACGTCGTCCCCGACAGCGAACGGCACGGCACACCGCGCAGCCAGTTCACGCTGTGGTTCGGGGCGAATATGCAGATCACGGCGGTCGTGGACGGCGCGCTCGCGGTGGTGTTCGGCGCCGACGCGCTGTGGGCGATCATCGGCCTGCTGCTGGGCAATGTCTTCGGCGGAGTCGTGATGGCGCTGCACTCGGCGCAGGGACCGCGCATGGGCCTGCCGCAGATGATCTCCAGCCGGGCCCAGTTCGGGGTCAAGGGCGCGGTGGTCCCGCTGGTGCTGGTGATCCTGATGTACCTCGGCTTCGCCGCGACCGGCACCGTGCTGGCCGGGCAGGCGGTGAACAACATGCTGCATGTCGAGAATCCGGTGATCGGCATCGTGATCTTCGGTGCGCTCACCGCGTTCGTCGCGGTCACCGGGTATCGGCTGATCCATGTCGTCGGGCGGGTCGCGACGGTGATCGGCATCGTCGGGTTCACGTATCTGACGGTCCGGCTGTTCGCCGAGTATCCGGTCGGCGATTTCGTCGGCGTGATCGGGTTCGACGCGGCGACCTTCCTGCTCGCGATCTCCCTCGGCGCGGGCTGGCAGCTGACCTTCGGCCCGTACGTCGCCGACTACTCCCGGTACCTGCCGCGCAGCACCAGCGAGCGCACCACGTTCTGGTCGACGTTCCTGGGCAGCGTGCTCGGCTCGCAGTGGTCGATGACCCTCGGCGCGCTGGTGGCCGCGGTCGCGGGCAAGGCTTTCCTCGCCGATCAAGTCGGGTTCCTCGGCGAGCTGGCCGGGCCCGCCCTCCTCGCGTTCTGCGTGTATCTGGTGATCGTGGTGGGCAAGCTGACGGTGAACGTGCTCAACGCCTACGGCGGGTTCATGTCGATCCTGACCACCGTGACCGCGTTCGACGGCCGCTCGCAGATCTCCACCCGCGCTCGCACCCTGTACATCGTCGGCTTCGTCGGCGTCTCGATGGTGATCGCGCTCGCCGCGAGCGCGGACTTCCTGAACAACTTCAAGAACTTCGTGCTGGTGCTGCTCATGGTGTTCACGCCGTGGAGCGCGATCAATCTGATCGACTACTACCTGATTTCGAAGGAACGGGTCGACCTGCCCGCGCTCTACGATCCGAACGGGCGCTACGGGGCGTGGAACGTGCCAGCGTTGCTCTGCTACGGCCTCGGCGTCCTCGCCCAGATCCCGTTCCTCGCGCAGAAGCTCTACACCGGTCCGATCACGCACCTGCTCGGCGGCGCCGATATCTCCTGGCTCGTCGGCATCGTGTTCACCGGCGCGATCTACTACCCGATCGCGCGCCGCACGGCCGACCCGCCCACGCGGATGATCTACCCCACGCACACCGAGATGGTCGACACCCGCAGCTAGGAGGACTCCCCCAGTGCCCACCACCGCACTGACCGATATCGGCACCCTCGTCACCAACGATCCCGCCCTTGGCGACGGTCCGCTCGGCATCCGGCGCGACGCCGCCGTCGTCTTCGACGGCGACACCGTCGTCTGGGTCGGCGACAGCGCCGACGCGCCCGCCGCCGACACCGGCGTCGACCTCGGCGGGCGGGCGGTACTGCCGGGATTCGTCGAGACCCACTCGCACCTGGTGTTCGCCGGTGATCGCGCCGAGGAGTTCGCGGCCAGGATGGCCGGGCGCCCCTACGGGGCCGGAGGTATTCGCACCACCATCGAGGCCACCCGCGCGGCGACCGACGAGCAACTCGCGGCGACTGTGCGGCGGCTCATGGACGAGTCCCTGCGCGCGGGCAGCACGACGGTCGAATGCAAGAGCGGCTACGGCCAGACCGTCGCCGACGAACTGCGCAGCGTCGTGATCGCGGGCCGGTTCACCGACGAGGTGACCCTGCTCGCCGCGCATGTGCCGCCGCCGGAGTACGCAGGGCGCGCCGACGACTACGTGGCGATGGTGTGCGCCGAGATGATCCCACGGTGCGCGCCGCACGCCCGGTGGATCGATGTGTTCTGTGAGCAGGGCGCATTCGACCGCGAGCAGGCACACGCGGTGCTCTCGGCGGGCATCGAGCACGGTCTGGTGCCGCGCGTGCACGGCAATCAGCTGCATCAGGGACCCGGTGTGCAGCTCGCGGTGGAGCTGGGCGCCGCGTCGGTCGATCACGTCGCGCATGTGAGCGCCGCCGATATCGACGCGCTGGCGGGCAGCGAGACCGTGGCCACGCTGTTGCCCGGCGCCGACTTCTGCACCCGCAACAGCTATCCCGACGCGCGGGCACTGCTCGACGCAGGCGTCACCGTGGCGCTGGGCGCCGACTGCAATCCCGGCACGAGCTACACGACGAGCCTGCCGTTCTGTATCGCCCTG
This sequence comes from Nocardia sp. NPDC060259, assembly GCF_042728775.1. Taxonomy (NCBI): domain Bacteria; kingdom Bacillati; phylum Actinomycetota; class Actinomycetes; order Mycobacteriales; family Nocardiaceae; genus Nocardia; species Nocardia sp. NPDC060259. The sequence continues at coordinate 5,040 of NZ_JBHXAY010000021.1, read as the reverse complement.
GCGGTCCGTGACCTGCGCATGACGCCCGACGAAGCGGTCTGGGCGGCGACGGCGGGCGGCGCACAGGCGTTGCGCCGCACCGATATCGGCGCGCTGCGGCCCGGTGCGCGGGCCGACGCGATCGCGCTGGACGCGCCGTCGCACCTGCATCTGGCCTACCGTCCCGGAGTTCCGCTGATCAGCCAGGTGTGGCGCGGCGGCCTGCTCGCCTACTCGGAATGAGGTCTGCCCGATGATGTCCGAATCCTCGTGGACCGGCCGGATCGACGGCACCACGCCCGAGCATCTGCGCTGGCACCAGGCGGTCACGTCGTACGAGCCGGGCGCCGATCCCGGTGCGTGCGTGTTCGTCGGCTTCGCCAGTGATGAAGGGGTGCGGCGCAACAAGGGTCGCCGGGGTGCGGCGCAGGGGCCGGAGGCGCTGCGCCGCGCGCTGTCACCGATGGCGCTCGGCACCCCGCTGCGCGCGTTCGACGCGGGCACCGTGGCGGTCACCGACGACCGGCTCGAGGACGGTCAGCGCCTGCTCGGTGCGACGGTGTCGGACCTGCTGGACGACGGCGCCTTCCCGGTCGTCCTCGGTGGCGGGCACGAAGTCGCCTACGGCACGTACCTCGGGGTGGCGGGTGCGGCCCGCCGCACGCCGGGCACCATCGTCGGAATCCTCAATCTGGACGCGCATTTCGACCTGCGCCCCGATCCGGTACCCAGCTCGGGCACGCCGTTCCGGCAGATCCTCGAGGCCGACCCCGACGTGCGCTACGCGGTGGTCGGGATCAGCCAGCCAAGCAACACCACCGCCCTGTTCGACACCGCCGACCGGTTCGGCGTGCGGTATCTGCTCGACGACGACTGCGAACCGGCCAGGGTCGCCGCGTTCGTCGCGGACTTCCTGGCCGGGATCGATCTGCTTTATCTGACCATCGATCTCGATGTGCTGCCCGCCGCTGTCGCTCCCGGCGTCAGCGCGCCCGCCGCCTACGGCGTCGCGCTGTCGACGATCCAGGCCGTCTGCGATCAGGTCACCGCCAGTGGCACACTCGCCGTGGTCGATGTCGCCGAGCTCAACCCCGGCCTCGATATCGACCAGCGCACCGCCCGCACCGCCGCCCGCCTGATCCACCGCCTTGTCACCCGGCACGTGCCCGCTGAACCGAACGGTCAGAAGTAGCGCAGCCACACATAGATCCAGGCCATCGTCGTGCTGACAACGGTGACCAGGATGCCGTATTTCGTGAACTGCCAGAAGGTGATTCGCTGTCCGGCGCGAGCGGCGATACCGAGGGCGACGACGTTCGCGCTGGCCGCGACCGCCGTGCCGTTGCCACCGAAGTCGGCGCCGAGCGCGAAGGCCCACCACAGGGAACGGCCGGTTTCCGGGTCGGGTGCGTCGGCGACGATGCCCTCGACCACCGGTGCCATGGTCGCCGTGTACGGGATGTTGTCGACGAACGCGCCGAGCAGCGCGGAACCGAAGACCAGCGCGGTGGCGGCGAGGAAGTAGTTGTCCCCGACCACCCCGGTCGCGGCGGTGCCGATCGCGGCGATCACACCGGTGTGGACCAGTCCCGCGACCATCACGAACAACCCCATGAAGAACACCAGGGTCGGCCATTCCACCTCCTGCAGGATGTCACCGATGTCGAGCCCGGAGACCAGCACCATGGCGCCGGCGCCGACCAGCGCGATCACCGACGGCGACACGTGCACGATGCCGTGCAGGCAGAACCCGACGATCACCCCGGCGAGCACGATCAGCGAGCGGACCAGCAGTGTCGGATCGCGGATCGCGCGACGCTCCTGCAGCGCCAGCACCGCATCGACCGATCCGGGCTCGGTGCGCAGTGCCGAGCAGAACAGCAGCCGGGTCAGCACGACGAACACGGCGAAGGTGAGCACGACGATCGGCGCCATGTGGATCAGGAAGTCGTTGAAGGTCAGGCCGGCGCGGCTGGCGATGATGATGTTGGGCGGATCGCCGATCAGCGTCGCCGCGCCACCGATATTGGCGGCCAGCACCTCGGCGATCAGGAACGGTTGCGCGGCGAGGCCGAGCCTGCGGCACACCACCACCGTCACCGGCGCCACCAGCATGATGATGGTGACATTGTCGAGGAACGGCGAGGCCACCGCGGTGATCAGCATGAGCATCACCATCAGCCGGTACGGGTTGCCGCGGGAACGTTTGGCCGACCAGATCGCCAGGTAGTCGAACAGGCCGGTCTGCTTGACGACGCCGACGATGATCATCATGCCGAGCAGCAGGAAGATGACGTTCCAGTCGATGCCCTCGTGCGGGGAGAAGAACACCTGCTCGCCGGGGATCAGCCCGAACACCGCCATCAGGCCCGCCGCGATCAGCACGGTCTTGACCTTGTCGGCCTTCTCCGTGGCGATGAAGTAGAACGCGACCACGAAGATCAGCACGGCGAGGGCTGCGGCCATCGGTCCCGCCTCAGTCGCCGGGACCGGCGACGGCCAGGCTCGTCAGCAGCCGTTCCAGGGTGATCGCGCCGCGCAGGGTGCGCGAGCGGTCGACCACGGCGATGAGCGGACTGTGCTTGCGCGCCATCAGGATCGCGATCTCGAGCAGCGTCGCGTCCGGGGTGACGGTGGCCGGGGAGACCGCGCCGTCGGGCAGGCAGTCACCGACGGTCAGGCTGCCCGGTTCCTGCCAGAACAGGTCGGCGTGCACCTCGTCGATCGTGCGGACCAGCGTCGGATCGTTCTGGTAGGAGCCGGGAATGACCAGGCGCAGCACCTGGGTGCCGGGCAGCACGGCGATGGGCCGGTCGGCGTCGTCGACGACGATCAGGCCGGGCAGCCGGTTGACGACCATCAGCCGCACCGCCTTGGCCACCGGGTCGATGGGCCGCACGGTCGGCAGATTCATCGCGATGTCTTTGGCGCGCATGGTGATTCAGCCCCGGTCCGCGAGGAGGGCGATGCGCTGCTCGAGCCTGGAGAGCCGGTCGCGGACGGAACTGCTGTGCAGGAGTTCGGCGATCTGGTCGGCTTCGTCTGGTGTCAGGGCGATATCGGCGGCCGGTTCGTCGCTGCCCGCGGCGTAGGTGAGCAGGTGGCGGGTTCCCGTCGACTCGGTCAGCAGCGCGAAGCGGAAGCCTGCGCTGGTGCGGAAGTTGTGCAGCACGCCGGTGCCGGGGATCGTCGTGCGATCGGTGTCCATCGGAGAGCGAGTCCTTCCAGACGTGATCGAATGCGCTTACGCATCGAGTCTCGGCGGACCTGGCCGTCGTCACCATCGGCCGTGACACCCATTTCTCCCGGTTCAGGGGCAGGCGGGGCGGGTGCCGAATGGGTGCCGGACCCCATGGACACAGCGCAGGCGCACCAGCATGCTGGGTCGTATGAACCGTCTAGCAGCCCGGACACCGGTGACGGCTCTGTTCTGGCGGGTCTGCTTGCTGAACGGCGTCGTGTTCACCCTCGGCACGCTGATCCTGGCGCTCTCCCCCGCTACGGTCTCCGCCAGGGTCCGGCTGACCGAGGTGCCGGTGCTGGTGATCGGGCTCGCGGTGATCCTCACCGCCAACGCGATCGCCCTGCGCACCAGCTTCGCCCCGCTCGACGAACTCGTCGCCTCGATGCGCCGGGTCGACCCACCCAACCGGGCCGCCCGGCTGGACCGGCGCGCGAGCGGCGACTTCCACCACCTGATCGAGACGTTCAACGCCATGCTCGACCGGCTCGAGGCCGAACGCTCCGTCGCCGGCGCGACCGCGCTGGCCGCGCAGGAGGGCGAGCGGCAGCGCATCGCGCGCGAGCTGCACGACGAGATCGGGCAGAGCCTGACCGTGGCGCTGCTGCGGCTCAAACGGGTACTCGACCGTGCGCCCGCAGGCTTGCGCGAGGAGGTCGAGGAGGCGCAGGAAACGGTGCGCGGATGCCTCGACGAGGTCCGCGGGATCGCGGCACGCCTGCGGCCCGACGTGCTCGAAGACCTCGGTCTGCACAGTGCCGTCAACGCGCTGTGTCACGAATTCACCCGCACCGCGGGCATTCCCGTGCACCGCAGGCTCGACCCGGACATCGACCGGCTCGATCCGGATGTCGAACTCGTCTGCTATCGCATCGCGCAGGAGAGCCTGACCAATGTGCTGCGCCACGCGGGCGCCGACGAGGTGCAGCTGGAACTCACACCGCGCGCGGACACGGTGATCCTGCGGGTGTCCGACAACGGCCGCGGCGGGGTGCTCGAGAACGGGGCGGGCATCCGTGGCATGCGCGAACGCGCCATGCTCATCGACGCGACGCTGACCATCACCTCGCCGATCGCGGGCGGCACCGCGGTCGAACTCGCGATTCCCGTGCGGCAGAACGGAGCACCGATATGAGCGAGCCGACCCGGATCCTGCTGGCCGACGACCACGCCCTGGTCCGCAGCGGGCTGCGGATGATCCTGGACAACGAGCCGGACCTGCGCGTGGTCGCCGAGGCGGCCAACGGATTCGACGCGGTGACCGCGCTGGCCGGCGACCGGATCGATCTGGTCATCCTCGACATCGCCATGCCGCGGATGACCGGTATCCAGGCCGCCCGCGAGATCACCCGCACCCGGCCCGGCGTGCGCATCCTCATGCTCTCGATGTACGACAACGAGCAGTACTTCTTCGAATCGCTGAAAGCGGGCGCGTCGGGCTACGTGCTCAAATCGGTGGCCGACCGCGACCTCATCGAGGCGTGCCGGGCCACCATGCGCGGCGAGTCGTTCCTGTACCCGGGCGCGGTCACCGCCCTGGTCCGCGACTACCTCCAGCTGGCCAGGCAGGGCTCCGCCTTACCCGAGGCGATTCTGACTCCGCGCGAAGAGGAGGTGCTCAAGCTGATCGCCGAGGGGTACTCGGCCCGCGACATCGCCGCCACGCTGGTGATCAGCGCGAAGACCGTCGACCGGCATCGCGCCAACATCCTGCAGAAGCTGGGGCTGCGCGACCGGCTCGAACTCACCCGCTACGCGATCCGCGCGGGGTTGATCGAGCCGTGAGAACGCCGACGGCCCCCGCGCCGGCAGGCTGCGGG
>NZ_JBHXAY010000020.1:0-83498 GCF_042728775.1 Nocardia sp. NPDC060259 | reverse complement strand
TGCTGCTTGTTGCCGAATCCGATGTTGATGCCGCCGCCGGTGTTTCCGCCGGCGCCGCCGGTGCCGTTTCCGCCGGTGTTGTTGTTGCCGTTGCCGGCATCACCGCCGGTGCCGTTGCCACCGTTGCCGCCCTGCTGCTTGTTGCCGAATCCGATGTTGATGCCGCCGCCGGTGTTTCCGCCGGCGCCGCCGGTGCCGTTTCCGCCGGTGTTGTTGTTGCCGTTGCCTGCGTTGCCGCCGGTGCCGTTACCACCGTCGCCACCCTGCTGGGTATTGCCGAACCCGACGTTGATCGGGCCATTGAGCGGGATCGGGGCGGCGGACGGGATCGGGGCGGCGGACGCCGCGCCCGCACCGAGGATCAGCATCGGCACCGCGATCGCGCCAAGGGCGAGGCCACGCAGAGTGGACTTGGTGGAGGTGGACTTGGTGGACTTGGTGGTGTTCGACATGGAGTGTTCCTTCGGTGTCGGGGGATGGGGTGGAGCTTTCGATGCCGTCAACGATGCCCGGCGCCACGGTGCTGCCGCATCCCCTTCCGGGTGAGCATCACCGCACCCTCGACGTGTTCCGAAAACCGATTTACCGCAGCGCATTACCTAACCTCGCATGGGGGTGAGCGCACTCCCACCCTGAAGGGGATGCGCGCGGCGCCGCGGGCCGTGGCCGCCGCGGTTTTCTGCCGGCCCCTCGCTGCCACGCGTTCAGCGACGCGCTGACAGTGTTACCGCAATCCAGGCACCCTCGGCATCATCACGCTGTGCCGCGGCGGCTTCTTCACCGCTGGTGCCTGGTCTCCGCCTGCATCTGCGCGAACCGAACTCGGACCATGAGCCAGAGAGTCGAAGAGTCAGGGTTCCCAGGGTGGCCGAAAACCACCCCAGTGTGGCTAACCCCGCCCCGACCAGCGCACTACCGTGAAGAACCAGACACAACCAGCGCCGATCGCCACATCCCGGACCCGAGGGACGCGCGCGCCCATGACGCCGAGCGCCGACACCTCCCGGCTCGCGCGCCCCGACCCCACCGAAAGAACCATCCCCGTGACAGATCCCGTTCTGACCTACACCGACCACGGACACGCCCACCAGATCCCGCTGACCACGGACCGCTCCCCGATCGTCATCGGCCGCTCCGCGCACGCCGATGTTTCACTGCCCACCGACCCGGACATCTCCCGGGTGCACGCCCTCATCGAACGCATCGGCACCTACTGGATCATCACCGACGAAAGCTTCTCCCGCAACGGCACCTTCGTCAACAGCACCCGGATCCGCGGACGCCGTACCCTGCGCCCCGGAGATGTCATCCGCATCGGCGACAGCGCCCTCACCTACCAGGAGGACCCCGCGACGGACTGCGTCGAAACCGAGATAGGCGACACCCTCGGCACGCACCCCGACCTCACCCCAGCCCAACACGCCGTCCTCACCGAACTGTGCAGGCCGTTCCGCGACGGCACCGAATACCCCATCCCCGCGTCGAACCATGACATCGCCGACGCCCTGCATCTGAGCACCGAAACCGTCAAATCCCACCTGCGCGCCCTCGGCGTCAAATTCCAGATCGACGACTTCCCCCGGCACCAGAAACGCGCCCGACTCGTCGCCCTCGCCCTCGCCAACAGCATCGCTACCCCTCACCCCTGACACCTCTGTTCTCGATCACCACCATGCGAACCCTGCGAAGACCGGCCTGACCTGGACTTGTCGGTCCGCACCGCGACCTTCCGGGGGGCCTTAGCACGGTAGCGAACCGCCCGCCGGTAATCCGGATGAATCGCGCGAACCCGATCCCATAGGATTTATGCAGCACCGATACGGGTAGGCAATGACGCACCCGTGAACCGATCCCCAGGGGAGAGTCGAACGATCGTGGCCGACGACAACAGTGGAGTCGAGCAGAACGCCTTGCTGACCGAGGAGGCACTCGCGGCAGCGGCAGCGGAGGCCGAGAAGGCGTTCGCCGCTGCGGCTGATCTGGATGCGCTGGCGGTCGCCAAGACCGACTACATCGGCGGCAAGTCGCCGATCGCGCTCGCCCAGCGCGGGCTGGGCGCGCTGCCCAAGGAGGAGAAGGCCGACGCGGGCAAGCGGGTCAACGTCGCCCGCAAGCGCGTGTCCGACGCGTTCGAGGCGCGCCGCGCCGCGCTGCTGGAAGAGCGCGATCAGGCCGTGCTGGTGGCGGAGAAGATCGACGTCACCCTCCCGGCACGCCGTCAGCCGGTCGGCGCCCGCCACCCCATCACCGTCATCTCCGAGCAGATCGCCGACGTGTTCGTCGGCATGGGCTGGGAGGTCGCCGAGGGTCCCGAGGTCGAGACCGAGCACTTCAACTTCGACGCGCTGAACTTCCTGCCCGATCACCCGGCGCGCACCATGCAGGACACCTTCCACATCGCCCCGGAGGGCTCGCGCCAGGTGCTGCGCACGCACACCTCCCCGGTGCAGGTGCGGTCCATGCTGGAACGCGAGCTGCCGATCTACGTCGTGTGCCCCGGCCGCACCTTCCGCACCGACGAACTCGACGCCACCCACACCCCGGTGTTCTCCCAGGTGGAGGGTCTGGCGATCGACAAGGGCCTGACCATGGCCCATCTGCGCGGCACCCTGGACGCGTTCGCGCGCGCCCTGTTCGGCCCCGACACCCGAACCCGCATGCGCCCCAACTACTTCCCCTTCACCGAACCGTCGGCCGAGGTCGACGTGTGGTTCCCGGACAAGAAGGGCGGCGCGGGCTGGGTCGAGTGGGGTGGCTGCGGCATGGTCAACCCGAAGGTGCTGATCGCCAGCGGCATCGATCCCGAGGTGTACTCCGGGTTCGCGTTCGGCATGGGCATGGAGCGCACGCTGCAGTTCCGCAACGGCATTCCCGATATGCGCGACATCGTCGAAGGCGACGTGCGGTTCACCCTGCCCTTCGGTATCCGGTCTTAGAGAGAGAGCGACAAGTCACGTGCGAGTAGCGCAGTCCTGGCTGACCGAGATCCTGCAGCGCACCACCCCGGAATGGTCGGTGTCCGCCGACGAGCTCGATGCCGGTTTCGTCCGCGTCGGCCTGGAGGTCGAGGAGGTCGACGAGCTCGAGCCGATCGGTGGTGACATCGACAAGCCGCTGGTCGTCGGCCGTGTCGCCGAGATCACCGAGCTCACCGAGTTCAAGAAGCCGATCCGCTTCTGCAAGGTCGATGTCGGCAACCCCGAGCTGCAGGAGATCGTCTGCGGCGCCCGCAATTTCGCGGTCGGCGACCTCGTCGTCGTCGTGCTGCCCGGTGGCGAGCTGCCCGGTGGGTTCAAGATCTCCTCGCGCAAGACCTACGGGCACACCTCCAACGGCATGATCTGCTCGGTCGCCGAACTCGGCATCGGCAAGGATCACGACGGCATCCTCGTGCTCGAGCCCGGCTCGGCGCAGCCAGGTGACGACGCGAACGTGCTGCTCGGCACCGACGACACGATCATCGAACTCAACATCACCCCCGACCGGGGCTACTGCTTCTCGGTCCGCGGCCTGGCCCGTGAACTGGCCTGCGGCTTCGATCTCGAGTACGCCGACCCGGCCGTGCGGACCCTGGCCGACGGCGACGCGGAAGCGTGGCCGGTGCGGCTCGAGGCCGATTCGGAGTGCACCCGTTTCGGCGTGCGCCGGGTCACCGGGATGAACCCGGACGCGGTGAGCCCGCTGTGGCTGCAGCGCAGGCTGATGCTGTCGGGGATGCGCCCGATCTCGCCCGCTGTCGACGTCACCAACTACGTGATGCTCGAACTGGGTCAGCCGCTGCACGCGTTCGACGCCGCGAAACTCCACGGCGGCTTGGTCGTTCGCTCGGCCAACACCGGTGAGACCCTGCGCACCCTCGACGATGTCGAGCGCACCCTCGACGCCGAGGACGTGGTGATCGCCGACGACTCCGGCGTCATCTCCCTGGCCGGTGTGATGGGCGGCGGCAGCACCGAGGTCGGCGCGGGAACCACCGATGTGGTGCTCGAGGCCGCGACCTGGAACCCGCTGCGGGTGTACCGGACCGCGCGCAGGCACAAGCTGGTCTCGGAGGCGGGCAAGCGCTACGAGCGCGTCGTCGACCCGGAGATCAATATCGCCGCGCTCGACCGGGCGGCCACCCTGCTGGCCGAGATCACCGGCGGCACCATCGAATCCACGCTCACCGACATCCGCGTTCCGCTGGAGCCGGTCGCGCCGATCGCGATGGACATCGACCTGCCCGACCGTGTCGCCGGCGTCACCTACCCGGCGGGCACCGCCGTGCGCAGGCTCGCCCAGATCGGCGCCGGGGTCGAGATCGAGGTCAACGACGCGGGCAAGACCCAGCTGCTGGTGACCCCGCCGAGCTGGCGCCCCGACCTGTCCCAGCCCGCCGACCTGGTCGAAGAGGTGCTGCGGCTGGAGGGTCTCGAGCAGATCCCGTCGGTCCTGCCGTCGGCGCCCGCCGGTCGCGGCCTGACCGCCACCCAGAAGCGGCGCCGGGCCGTGAGCCGGGCGCTGGCCTTCGCCGGTGGCGTCGAGGTGCCCGCGCCGGTGTTCCTGCCCGCCGGGGTGTTCGACGTCTGGGGTCTCGACGTCGACGACGCGCGCCGCAACACCACCCGCGTGCTGAACCCGCTCGACACCGAGCGCCCCGAGCTGGCGACCACGCTGCTGCCCGGTCTGCTGGAAGTGGCCATCCGCAATATCTCGCGCGGCGCCCGCGACCTCACGATCTACGGCATCGCCCAGGTCGTGCGGCCCGGTGCCGAGACCCACGCGGTCGCGGCGCTGCCGGTGGATCGTCGTCCCACCGACGAGCAGATCGCCGAGCTGAACGCCTCGCTGCCCGCGCAGCCGGTGCACGTGGCCGCGGTGCTCAGCGGCAAGCGGGACCCGCGCGGTCCGTGGGGCCCTGGCCGCCAGGCCGAGGCCGCCGACACGTTCGCGCTGGTCGACGCCGTCGCCGACGCGGCGGGTGTCACCATCGAACGCCGGGCCGCCGCCTACCTGCCGTGGCATCCTGGCCGCTGCGCCGAACTGGTCGTCGACGGTGTCGTGGTCGGTCACGCGGGCGAGCTGCACCCGGCCGTCCTGGAGCGTGCCGGGCTGCCGCCGCGCACCTGCGCGCTGGAACTGGACCTCGACGCCCTGCCGCTGCTCGAGGCCCGTCCCGCGCCGACGGTGTCGGCGTTCCCCGCCGTCCTGCAGGATGTGTCGATCAGTGTCGAGAAGGCGGTTCCCGCCGCGAGTGTCGAATCGGCGCTGCGCACCGGCGGTGGTGACCTGCTCGAGGACATCGCCCTGTTCGATGTCTACGAGGGCGCGCAGGCCGGTGAGGGCCGCAAGTCCCTGACCTACGCCCTGCGTTTCCGCGCCACCGATCGCACCCTCACCGAGGACGAGGCCAGTGCCGCGCGCGATGCCGCCGTCGCCTCGGCAGCGACCGCGGTAGGCGCCGAACTGCGCGGCTGATCCGCATCCCGAAGGCCGCCCGGCATCCCACCGGGCGGCCTTCGCCGTTTCCGCCCTCAGGTCAGGAGACCAGGTTCTTCCGCAGTTTCATCAGGGTCCAGCCGTCGAGTCCGAGTCCGTCGGTGAGGTACTCGCCGAAGTCCCCGTACTTCTCCTCGATCTGCTGGAGCGCCACGTCGAGGTACGCGACCCGTACTTCCTGCAGGGGAATCAGCAGGTCCGGATTCTGCATGATGCCTGCCTGCTTCAGCTGGGCCCGCAGTGCGGCATCCGCCGCCGCCCGATACTGATTCGACAGCAGGTAGTCCTGCCGGGCCACCGACTCCGGCACACCGACGGCCCGCAGGGTCACGTAGGACAGCCATCCCGTCCGATCCTTGCCTGCGGTGCAGTGGTACAGCGTGGCGTTCGCGGTATTCGCGAGATCCTTGACGGACTGCCCGAACTTCCCCAGCGCGTCGGGGGTGAAGAAGTTGAGGTACACGTTCTGCATGATCTGCTCGGCTTTGCCGTCGCCCAGCATTGCCTGCTGCTGCACCGGATCCTTCGACGAAATCGCCTGGAACATCTTCGTGAACATGCCGCCGTCGTCGATCGGACGCGCCACCAACGGAACTCCCGCGGGCAGCTTGTCCGCCCCCATCGCCTGCACCTCGGACGGCGTCCTGAGGTCGATCACAGTCTGGAGTTTCAACGCCGCCAGCTTCTGCAGATCGGCATCGGTCAGCTTGGCGAGCGCGTCGGCCCGAACAAGCTTGCCCGCCTTGACCTTGGCTCCGTCGTAGGTGATGTACCCACCCAGATCCCGAACGTTGGCAGCACCCTGCAGGTCGATCTTGGTGGGTCCCCCCGCGGCAGGGGCTGCGCCGGCGGTACCCGCCAACCCCGCAGCCACCAACCCGACAGCCAGCAGCGGCACGGACACCAACGACAACAATGATTTCCGCTTCCGCGAAACAGATGAATTACTCATCCGCGAGACGATATTTCCGCCCTACGGCCGCGCCTCCGGTTCCCGAATGCGGCACCGCCCAGCAGGACTCGCTACTCGGTCACCGGGATCGGTCGTTTCGGTGAGCCACGCGGCGGGGCGGGATCGGGACGCGGTCCAAGTCGTGGGCGAGCACGGCGCCGGGGAAGTCCGCCTGCTCCAGGAACAGTGGGTCGTCGGCTTCGGCATAGCGTTCGGAGAAGTGAGTCAGGACCAGGGTGCGCACCCCGCAGGCCCGCGCCACCTCGCCCGCCTGCCGCGCCGTCAGGTGGCCTCGCTCGGCGGCCTGGCCGGTCTCGGAGTCGAGAAAGGTGGACTCGATGATGAGCATGTCCACGCCCTCGGCCAGGGCGAAGACGTTGTCGCACAGGCGGGTATCCATGACGAAGGCGACCTTCTGACCGGGCCTGGGCACCGTGCACTCCTCCAGGAGCGCGCCGGATAGTTCGCGGACGGCCGAACCCGAGATACCGTGCGCGCGTAGCTGTTCGGGCAAAAATGTCCGCCCGTCCGGCTCGGCGATGCGGTAGCCGTAGGTGGGGATGCTGTGGTCCAAGGGCAACGCGGTGAGTGTGAAGCCGTCACCCGGCAACGTCGCACCCGGGCCGCTGACGGGGTGCTCGACAAGTGTGGGCGAACCGTAGTAGCTGGTCGCGAACTTCAGGCGCTCCCAATATTCGGCGCCGTCGGCGGGGAACACGGCGTGGACAGCATGCGGTACTCCGTCGCGACCGAGCCGCTGCACGATGCCGGGGACGCCGAGGGCGTGATCCCCGTGGAAATGGGTGATGCAGACCCACTGCAGTTCGGTCGCGGAAGCGCCCGCGTGCGCCATCTGCCGCTGGGTACCCTCGCCCGGGTCGAACAGGATGCCCTGGCCGTCCCAGCGCAACAGATAGCCGTTGTGATTGCGGCGGCGGGTGGGCACAGCCCCGGCTGTGCCCAGCACGATGAGTTCCCGGGTCGACATGAGCCCATCCTCGCGGGTCGTGGCGGTGGTGTCAGGTCGATTTCCGGCTCGCGGTTCGACCGGCATCCGGACCAGGTGGCCGGCTCGGCCGAGGAGGGGCGACGGCTCGGGTACCGCGCGGGGCGGGATAGGTTGGCACGTGTGTCGATGATGAAAGGCGCCAATGTTGCGGTGCCTGCCTCCGCGGTCCGCGTCGAAGTGGGTTGGCAGTCGGGTGCGGGGGTGCCCGATGCCGACGTCTCCGCCCTGCTCCTCGCCGGCGCGAAGGTGCGCTCCGACGACGACTTCGTCTTCTACAACCAGGCGGTACACCCCTCGGGCGCGGTTCGCCACGAAGGAAAACAGCAGGGCCACACCGTCATCGACGCCCTGTCGGTGAACCTGGCTCAGGTGGAGTCGCAGATCGAGACGATCGTGCTCGCGGCCTCCGCGGACGGCGGCACCTTCGGCCAGTTCCACGGCCTCTACATCCGGGTGATCGACGCCGCCACCGGCGCCGAGGTAGCCCGCTTCGACAGCGCCGGCGCCACCACCGAGACCGCGTTCGTCCTCGGTGAGCTGTACCGCCGCCAGGGTGCGTGGAAGTTCCGCGCGGTCGGCCAGGGCTACGACTCCGGATTGGCAGGACTGGCAACAGATTTCGGCATCTCGGTCGACGACGCACCCGCCACCCCGCCCGCCCCGGCGCAGTTCACCCCGCCGACCCCGCCGCCGTACGTCCCCGCACCCCAGCCGTACGCCCCGGCCGCTCAGCCGAGCCCGCCCCAGCCGTTCGCACCCCCGCCCCAGCCGTTCGCACCCCCGCCCCAGCCGTACGCTCCTTCGCCCCAGCCGTACGCTCCTTCGCCCCAGCCGTTCTCCCCGCCCCACCATGGCCAACTTCCCGTCGCCCCGCCTCCCGCACCTCCGGTGAACCTGTCCAAGATCTCGCTGACCAAGGAATCACCCACGGTCTCGCTCACCAAGCACGGCGCGACCGGCGGCGTCATGCGGGTGAACCTGAACTGGACGTCGATGGCCGCGACCGGCCGCCTGTTCGGCAAGCTGCGGGGCAAGAACATCGACCTCGACCTGTGCTGCTTCTTCGAACTGGTCAACGGCGCGATCGGCTCGGTCCGCGCTCTCGACCGCCGCTTCGGCGCACTGTACGAGCCGCCGTTCATCCACCTCGACCAGGACGATCGCACCGGCGCCAGCATCACCGGCGAGAACCTCTCGATCAACCTGGACTACACCCAGTTCTTCCGCCGCATCCTGGTCTTCGCCTCGATCTACGACGGCGCGAGCGATTTCCGCGGCGTGCACGCCACCGTCACCCTGAACCCGGTGAACTCGCCGGCGATCGAGATGACCCTCGACGGCTGCACCGACAACTCCCGTGACGCCGTGCTCGCCGTGCTGGAGAACGTCGACGGCGAGCTGGTTGTCCGGCGCGAGGGCACCTTCGTCCGGCCGCCCGCCGGTCAGCCGGGCGGCGGTGTCGTGGAGATCGCCCGGTTGTACAACTGGGACTTCGGCTTCCAGGCGGGCCGCGGCAAGTGATGCGACACCCTGCGACCCGGGCGCTGAACGCACTGGTCTACCACCCGGACAAGCACGTCGCCCAGACGCCCGCCGCCTACGGCCTCGACTACCGCGATCTGCACCCGCGCACCACCGACGGCGTCGACCTGCACGGCTGGTTTGTGCGCGCCGACCGCCCACGCGGGCACATCCTCTACGCGCACGGCAACGCAGGCACCATCGGCGACCGCGTGCCGATCATCGCGCTGCTGGTCCGGGCCGGGTTCGACGTCCTCGCCTTCGACTACCGCGGCTTCGGCCACAGCACGGGATCGCCGGGGGAGCAGGGCACCTACCTCGACGCCAGGGCGGTCCGCGCCGCTCTGCTCGACCAGCCCGGCGTCGACCCCGATCGGGTGCTGTACTTCGGCAAATCGCTCGGCGGCGGTGTTCTGCTCGAGCTGGCCACCGAGCATCCGCCCGCGGGCATGATCCTGATGTCGACGTTCAGCAGTATGCGCGCCGCAGCCCGCTCGGTCTACCCGTTCCTGCCCGCTCCGCTGATCCCGAACGCCTACCCGAGCCTGCGTCGGATCGCCACGCTGCGTGTCCCGGTGCTGATGTTCCACGGCGACCGCGACGAACTGCTCCCGCTGCGCCATGCCGAACGCCTCTTCGCGGCGGCGCGGGAACCGAAGGAGCTGGTCGTGGTGCCCGGCGCGGGCCACAACGACGTCATCGACGCGCTCGGCCAGCGCTGGCCGCAGCGCATCACACAGTGGTCGGAGACCTTCCTGCCTGCGTAGCCTGGCGGTATGAGCGAAACGAGCGAGATCCTCGGCCGCCTGGCCGCGCTGCCCGACGCCGAGCTGGTGTCGGTGCTGCGGGCCGCGGTCGCCGGACGGCCCGGGCTCGGCGGCGTCGCCGCCGCGCTCGCCCAGGTCGAGGCCGGTCATGCGGAGACCGGATCACCTGTGACTCTGGACACGAACGTCGTGGACGCCGATGTGGTGTCCGTCGCATCGGACCAGGTAGGAGGCGCCATGCCGGTACCGCCGGTACCGCATGGCCTGCCCGGCGCCGCCGCACCCACTGTGACCGGCGGCTATTCCACTTCCGGAGTGCCGACATTCGACGCGGTTCGCGATAAGGTCGAGCAGCGTTTCGGCACCGCGCAGGGAATGGGTGAGCTCGACCAGCAGACCCCGGCGGGTCGCAGCGTCGACGAACAGTGGGAGGCGCGGGAGAAAGCCGCGCGCGAGCGTCTGGCTCAGATCCGGAAATCGATGCAGGGCAACGATTCCGGCGCCGACGACAAGTAGCCGCAAGGCCTCCCGTCCGAGCAACGACCGTGATGGGTGGACCCAGATGACACAGGCGCGCCAGATCGCCGAACGACTGCTCGACGCGCAGGTGGACTTCCTGCTCGCCGAGGTGACCGGCGACCGGTTCGCCGAGGTGATCGCGCGGGATGTGGCCGCCGTGCTGGCCGTCGGCGACACCATCGTCTTCGGTGACGCCGTCTCGCTCGAGCAGGGCGAGGAAACCGTGGCCACGGTGTTCGATCGCATCGGCGGCAGCCCCGTCATCGCCGACACCGTCGGTATCTTCTCCGACGCGATCTACGACCACATCGCGTCCAACACCGAGTACACCCTCGGCGACGTGGTCGACCGCGAGCCGGTGGAAGCGTTGCTGGAGAAGATCTTCGGCATGCACCAGGCCCAGGAGCGCATTCTGGACCGGCTCACCGAGAGCCCGCTCGTCGCCACCGTCGCCGCCCGCTTCGTCGACAAGCTGATCGGCGACTTCATGCAGGCCAACCGGGAACGCGCCGAGAAGATCCCCGGCGTCTCCTCGCTGATGTCGCTGGGCCAGTCGGCCGCCAACCGCGCCAAGAAGGTCGCCGACAGCACTTTCGTCGGCGACCTCGCGGGCAAGGGCGCGCTGTTCGCGCTCAAGCGCACCAACAACGCCATCCGCGACATGCTGCGCGACGCCCCCGTGCACTCGGCGGCGATGGAGTTCTGGGATCTGCACGCCGACGAGCCGGTGGCGGGCCTGCGCGAGTACCTCACTCAGAAGGATCTCAACGAACTGGTCCAGATCTGCTACGAGATCGCGGTGACGACCAGGGAGAAGGAATACTTCGGGATGCTGGTGCGCGAATGCGTCGAGGTGTTCTACGCCAAGTACAGCAAGCACACGCTCTCGGCGATGCTGCCCGAGCTCGGGCTGACCGCCGACGACATCAGCACCGAGATCCTGCGCTACGGCCCCGCCGTCATCGATGCGGCCAAGCGCAACGGTGTGCTGGCCGGACTGATCCGGGAACGCCTCGAGCCGTTCTTCTTCTCCGAGCAGGTGCTCGGCATTCTCGGCGGCGAGTAATCACCGTCGGGTCTCGAATTTCCGGAATATGCCGGGGATTTGCGGGTCGGGTCGCTATCGTTCATTTCTGATCGGTTGACGTGCCCGCGTTTGCCTCGGTGCCGTGCGAGTCGCGCTGCCGGAAATGTGGGTGGCGTCACGATGCCATTTCCCGGCTATGTGTCGAGCATCGAACAGGCCGGTCACGCAATTGCCGTGTGGGCTGTGAGCTTTCGGATACAGAAACCCCCGTTGATTTCCGGCATGTTGAGATCAGTGCACGAAACCCGTTCTTACACCGTCTCGGATTGACCGCGCGGTCCGCGCAGTGCAAGTTGACACCTGACTTTCGGTGGGCCGCCGGGAAATTCGCCCGGCGGCGTGACAAAGGAGCAGGTGGTGCGTTCACATTCCCGTCGGCAGGCCGCGGGTGGCAGGCTGATCCGGCCGCGCACCATCTCCGGCCAGCTCGCCCGGATCCTGGCGGTGTCGCTGGTGCTGGTGCTGGCGCTGCTCGGGCTGACGATGTCCACGCAGATCGGCGCCTTCCGCCGCAGTGGTGAGACTGTGGACGCGGTCGCGGTGGCACTGGCCGCCCAGGATCTGGTGCACCAGGTGCAGCGCGAACGCGGCCTGAGCAACGGACTGCTCGGTGGCGACCAGCGGCTGCTGCAGCCGGTCACCGATCAGCGCGCGGGCACCGATGCGGCACTGCGGAATCTGGCCGCGATCGTGGCGGCCGACCCGCCGGGTGCGGGTGAGGTGCGGTCGGCGCTGGGCCACCTGGCCGGTCTGCCCAGCTTCCGCTCGCAGATCGACACCCGCACGATCTCGCGGGCGGCGGCCTTCCAGTTCTACTCCGACAGCGTTGATGCGATGAACCGCCTGGTCCTCGGTCTCGACCAGGCCCGCGACCCCGCGGTGCGCCACGGCCTGCAAGCCCTCTACGCCCTCGGGGACGCGAAGGAGTTCACGGCGCGCGAACGCGGTTTCCTCAACGGCGTGTTCGCCGCCGGGGAGTTCGCGCCCGGGGAGTACGTGCAGTTCCTCGACATCCGCGCCGCCCGCAACGCCGCGCTCACCCAGTTCGACCGCGACGCCACCGCCGCCCAGCAGGACCGACTCGACCTGGTATTCGCCGGTGAGAGCGCCACGCGGGCAACCGAATCGGAGAACATCGCGATCGCGTCGACGGCCGGACCGGTGGTGCAGGCGGTCGACCCGGCGGTCTGGTGGTCGCAGATGACCGACGTGATCGACGCGCAGCGCACCGTGCAGCAGGCGGTCGGCGACGACGTCCGCGCTCGCGCCGCCGACCTGCGTCGCACCGCCGCGCTGATCCTCGCCGGGTTCGCCCTGGCGGCTCTGCTCGCGATCGCCGCCGAGGTGGCGCTGGTGTTCGCGAGTATCAGGGCCATCGTGCGGCCGCTCGCCCGGCTGGCCGCCGAGGCCGACGATGTCGCCTCCCACAGGCTGCCCGAGGTGATCGCCGCCTGGCGCGGCGCCGCCGACACCCAGCCTGATCCGCCCGCGCCCGTGCGCACCCCGCCCGGTGCGAGTGCCGAGATCGGCGCCGTCGCGGGCGCGCTGGACCGGGTCCAGACCACCGCCTTCGACCTCGCCTCCGAGCAGGCGCTGGTGCGGCGCAACACCACCGAGTCGATGGCGAACCTGGCGCGGCGCAACCAGAACCTCGTGCGCAGGCAGCTCGGCCTGATCAGCGAGTTCGAGCGCGAGGAACTCGATCCGAAGGCGCTGTCGAACCTGTTCGAACTCGACCACCTCGCGACTCGCATGCGCCGCAATGCCGAAAGCCTGCTGGTACTCGTCGGCGAGGCCAGCCCGCGCCGCTGGGCGGAACCGATCGCCCTCACCGACGTCATCCGGGCAGGCCTGTCCGAGGTCGACGACTATCGCCGGGTGATGCTGCGCCGGGTCGACGACATCGCGATCGCGGGTGCGGTCGTCAGCGAACTCGCTCACGTCCTGGCCGAACTCATCGAGAACGGCCTCGCCTTCTCCCCGCCCGACCTCGAGGTCGAGGTCTACGGGCGCAAGGTCGCGGGCGGCTACCTGCTCGCCGTCGTCGACCACGGCGTCGGCATGGCACCCGAACAGCTCGCCGAGGCCAACGCCCGCCTGCGCGGTGAGCAGGACTTCATCGTGGCCTCCACGCGCTACCTCGGGCACTACGTGGTCGGCCGGCTGGCCGGTCGGCTCGGCATCGATGTGGAGCTCAACACCTCGCCGGTGAGCGGCATCGTCGCGCGGCTGCTGCTCCCGCCGAGCATCCTGGCCGACGAAACATCTTCCCGCCCAGCATCATCAGTTGCCACGAGGGCCCAGGTCGGCGCGGACGAGGCCGGTGTGTCGGCGAGTCCGGCCGGCGCGCCTGGTGCCCACACTCAGGATGCGCACTCGGGGAAGCGCCCCGGAACGGCGTCGAACGGTGCTGACCGCCGAGTCGGACACAGCCGCGTCGAGATGCCGGTGCACACCACCAACGGCACTCAGCTGCCGGAGGCTACCGATGGCACCGGGCGGTGGCGGGCCGCCGACGGCGGCGCGGCGGCAGACGGGCCGCGCACTGCCAACGGCCATGCCTCGGACCATGCGGCGGGTGTGTCACCCTACGCGCAGTTCCTCACCGGCACAGGGAGTTCCGTCGGTGACCGCAGCGGCCGCAACGGGGCCGCACCCGCGGATTCCGTCGCCGCCCGGACCAGCAACGGATCGGCGGCGCCCGGGCTCCACGCGGACCGTCCCGACCGGCCGGTGGCCGAATCGATCGGCTCCGCAGCGCTCCTCGCAGATCATCTCGACCGGCCTGCGGTCGAATGGATCGGCTCCACAGCCTCCGACCCGGACCGTCGAGGCCGGCCCGCGGTCGAACCTGGTGGCCCCGCCGTCGAACGCACGCGCAACGGTCTGGTGAAGCGCAGCAAACGCGCCAAGATCACCGGCTCTCCGGACCGCCCTCGCCGTGAACCGGCGGCCCGCCAGGACCGTCCACCCGCCGTCGAACGAACCCCGGACCAGACACGCAGCATGCTGTCCTCCTTCCGCACCGGCCACGAACGCGGTGGCGATACCCGATCCGCGCCCACCCCGCCCGATCCGACCCACTGACCGATCGGACCCGACCTCAGGAGCCCCCGGTGACCACCCATCTACCGACCGCCGACCCCCACACCTTCAACTGGTTGCTCGGCAACTTCGTCCGCAACACCGACGGCGTGCGCGACACCGTCGCCGTGTCCTCCGACGGTCTGCTCATCGCCATGTCCGACGGTCTGGATCGCACCGGCGCCGACCGGCTCGCCGCCATGGTCTCCGGCCTGTCCAGCCTCGCCCGCAGCGCCTCGCGCAGTTACGATTTCGACGGGCTGAAGCTGATCATGATCGAGATGAAGCGCGGCTTCCTGCTGGTCTCGGCGCTGGGCGACGGTAGCTGCCTCGGCGTGATCGCCGACGGTGGTTGCGATGTCGGTCTCGTCGGCTACGAGATGGCGGTGCTGGCCGAACGCGCGGGCGCGCTGCTCGACCCGATGCTGATCGGGGAACTGCGAGAGTCGTTGCGCAGATGAGAGATCCCGATCGCCCGCGGCTGCCCGACCCGCGCATGATCCCGATGAACCGGCCCACCGGCTGGCGCGACGAGCTGGGACCGGTCCCGGTGGCGCCGACCGACAGCGCGGACGTCGAGGACCGCTTCGTCCGTCCGTTCGTGGTCACCGCGGGCCGCACCGTCCCGGTGCTGGACGGTCTGCGCATCGAGACGCTCGTCCAGGCGCCGCCGTCCGCGCTGTCGGCGCCGCTGCGGTTCGAGGAAAGAACCGTCGTGCGGTTGTGCCTGCGACCGCACTCCATCGCCGAAATCGGTATCGCGCTGCGCGTTCCGGTCGGCATCGCCAAGGTGATCGTCAGCGATCTGGCGGCGGCGGGTCATGTGACCGTCCGCGACGCGCCGGAACTGTCGACCGCCGCCATCGAGAGGATCAGGGATCTTGTTCGGGCACTCTGAATTCCGCACCGCTCCGGCGATGCCGACGTCGGTCAAGATCGTGGTCAGCGGCGGCTTCGGCGTCGGCAAGACCACCTTCATCGGCGCCATCTCCGAGATCGAGCCACTGGTCACCGAGGCATCGATGACCGAGGTGTCGATCGGCGTCGACGACCCCGGCCGCCGCGCCGAGAAGACCGCCACCACCGTCGCTTTGGACTTCGGCCGGATCACCCTCGACCAGTCCCTGATCCTCTACCTGTTCGGTACCCCGGGCCAGGACCGCTTCGTCTTCCTGTGGGACGACCTGGTCGACGGCGCGCTGGGCGCGGTGATCGTCGTCGACACCGGCCGCGTCGAAGACTGCTACCCGGTCCTAGACTACTTCGAAGACCACAACACCCCGTTCGTCATCGTGGTCAACCGCTTCGACGACGCCACCCACTTCGACCTCACCGAGGTCCGCGAAGCCCTGGGCCTCGACGACTGGATTCCCGTCCTCGACTGCGACGCCCGCGACCGCGACTCCGTCCGCGACGTCCTCGTAGCCCTCCTCGAACAAGTCCTCCTCCACCGAGTCCAACCCCGCCACCGGGAGGTGAGCTGACCGGGGCGGGTCAGGGCTGGACGTGGACATCGAGTGCTCTCGGGCCACGCGCGGTGCCGCTGATCACCGTCGATTCAGCGTGATGCCCCACAGGGCGATGTGGAAGCGCGCATCGGTGACGTCGACCGAGGTGTCGGTGAAGCGGTTGCCGCCGAGGGTGTTTCGCACGAAATCCCGCACCGTGGCCGGTTGTGCGTCCAGCTCGGCGAGCAGCTGCTGCGGCACCTCGATGGTGCCGTCGAAGTACCGTGGCTGACCGGTGATTCCGGGCTGTTGTGGAGTTTGCCGCAAACCGTCGACGGTGTGCAGGACGACGTCGAGTCCGGTGCCGTCGCCGAAGTCGATGCGCAATGGGGTGGGGGAGACGGCCAGGTCGAAGGACTGCACACCGGCAGTCCAGCCCTGTGGCGAGACGCCCCGGTAGTCGTAGGGTGACGGCGGGCCCAGTGTTTCCTCGGCGCGGTTCACCGGCGAATTCTCCAGTGCCGCACCGGCTGGTGGCTGATCGGTGGCGACGAAGGTCCACGCCGACTCGGTGAGTGTCTTGCGCCAGAAGCCGGTTCGGCCACCGTCACGGCCTTCGACCCGCAGTTCCCGTGCGGCGGAGCCGGGTCCGGTCCGGTGGATGGAGATGCGGTCGGTGATCTCGCCGGGCACCTTCGGCTGCGCGACCCAGTCGGGGGCGGGCAGCTGGATGGCGGCGTAGCGGCTGTCGACGCGCTCGGACAGCATGTCGGGGGCTTCGGGGAGTCCGCGCTGATCCTGGTAGGAGTAGCGGAAGAAGACCTTGTCCGCGCCGGAGATGTCGAAATCGTAGAGGCGCGTGTAGAAGTCGCCGAACCGGTTGACAATCAGCGAGGTCGACGCGCTGGTGGACAGCGCCACCGCCTGGAAGCGGCCGCCGAACGGCAAACCCATCTCGTAGCTGTGATCCACCGGCAGCCACGGATCGACGTACTGGATTCGCTGGCCGCCGTGGGTCAGGGCGAACACGTGCGACACCTTCGCCCCGCCGACCGGATGCTCGTTGCCCGCGGTGTCGGTCCAGACGTGATCCTCGTTGGGCGACAACACCGACCACGACCAGGTCAGCGCACCCGGTGGGAGGGTGTTGCCGGGGCCGGTCCACAGCGGGGTGCCGTAGCGGCTGCTCCAGTTCCAATCCTTGGGCGCGCTCAGGGCATGGTCCATCGTGATGAAGCGGCCGTCGCGGTCGATCATCATCACTTCGTCGTCGTCGGCCGAGACACCGGCGATGGTGCCCGCCAGGCAGCCGGGCAGCGCGACGGTGCGCCAACCACCCCGGGCAGCGGCCTCTTTCACATACACGTTGCCGTCGCGGGCGGCGAAGCTCCAGCGCCGGTTGAACGACTCGGTGGTGGTACGGAGGTAGACCTGCTCGGGCAGCGCGACAGTAGCCGGGGCGAAATCCGCCAACCCCGCGGTGGACTCGTCGACAGTCACCTCCGGCGTGCCGACCGTACCCACCGGCAGACATCCCGGATCGGCGCCGGACGCCGATTGCGTTGTCACCCCGGCGAAGACCAGACCGGCCGCCGCGAGCAGCGCTCCACGCCGCACGGCGTGCCCGCGCCTCACAGCCACCCCGCCGCGCCGAAACCGGCCAGGGCGACGGCATTGATGCCGAAGATCGTGCCGACCACCAGCGCCTTGCTGCGCACGCTGGGCAGATCATGCACGAAGAAGCAGGCCGCGAAGAACGGCACGTACCCGATGATCCAGATCAGGAACGGGAAGCCGGGCTGCCACCACGACCAATCCCAGGTGAGCACCCCGGCCTTGTTCAGCAGCACCTCGACACCCACCGCCGCGGCGGAATTCGCCGCGATCAGCACCGGCCGGTTCGGCAGCCCGAAGATCCGGGTTTCCCTGGGCGGCAGCATCTTCGCCGCCGCGATCCCCATGATCGCGAACATGAAGCAGATCTCGATATTCAGCCCGATGAGGATCTGATACGCCGTCGGCCCGCTCGCCGCCCACACCGGCGCACGCTCGGTGAAGTGGAAGACCAGCGCGTTCCAGATCTCGTTGAACCAGTCCATGCCCCACAGCGCGAGCCCCGCGAACAGCACATTCCAGTTCCGGCGCTCGATCTCGACGGAATAGATGTAGATGACCATCAGCAAGAGCGGAATGACATACCACTTGAACTGATCCGCATCGCGAAGTAATTCCAGCGCAGCCCGTGCATTGTCGGTCAACGGGGCACCTCCTGCTCATGATCGACGAACCCGGCGAGTATGATACAAATCAACACAGAACGTCAACGTGTATCGCCGAATCGGCGTCGATCCTGAATCAGCGTGTGTGCGAACACGACCGGGGCATGGTCATCGACCACGCCCCGGCAGCGGACCTCAGCGGGAGCCCAGCGGCACGCCGAAGAGGGTGGCGAACTTCGCGGAGAGGGACTCGCCGAGGAAGTCGAGCGCGCCCGGAGTGGCCGCCATGGTGCCCGCGTCGGAGGTGGTGCAGCCGGCGGGGGCGGGGACACCGTCGAGACGGTCGCGCAGCCACAGCAGCGCGGCCGGTCCGCCGACGACCTCGGCGACGATGTGCTCACTGGCGTGGTCGCGGGTGTAGGTGAGTGACGTCTTCGGGTCACGGCAGTACGTGTCGACCAGGGTGTTGGTGGCCGAGAGGGGCAGGATTTCGTCCCAGGCCGAATGCCAGACGTACAGGGGCATGTCGGGCACGGACTTGCCCATACGGGTGTCGTCGAGCATGGCCGCGACCGGCGGGTCGTCGAGCGGATTGCCGTTGGAGCCGATCATGCCGATCATGTTGAGGAACGGCAGCAGTGCCGACTGGTACTGCACACACAGGGGCGACTTGATCGCGGACAGCCCCTTGCCGACCGGGTCGAGTCGCTGATCGAGGTAGGCCGCGAAGTCGGGGTACTCGCGCGTGAGCCCGAGGACGGCCGCGAAGACGAGACCCGAGGTCGCCTGGTTGTTCGCCATGCTCAGTGCCGCACCGAGATCGGCGCCGACGCCACCCTCTGCCGCGCCCACGATGTTCAGTTCGGGCGCGTAGGAGGCCTTCAGTTCGGCGGCATGGCCGGTCGCGATCGAGCCGCCGGAGTATCCGTAGAGCCCGACCGGCGCGGTCGGGCCCACTTCGAGCGGCGCGAACGAGGTCGCCGCGCGAATTCCGTCGAGGGTGATCCGGCCGGCCAGCGGCCCCGCCGCATAGGCCGAGTTCGGGCCCTGGTGATCGGGAACGACGACCGCCCAGCCCTGCGCCAGCGCGGCCTGCGCGAAGAGGAACTCGGCCGGAACGACGATCTGACCCGCCAGGGGCGCGACCGAAAGATGTTGCAGCGCATAGGACGGCGCGCAGTAGCCCGCGGTCGAGTCCTCGGCCAGCTGCACCGACAGCAGCTTGCGCGGCTCGGGTGCCTGCCCGCGCGGCTTGATCACGGTGGCGACCGCCGGGATCGCCTCGTCGCGGCTGTTGTTGGAGCGATACGACACCTGCCAGGCGTCCACGTCGATCGGCAGCAGGCCGAAGTCGGCGATGCGCACCTGGCGGGCCGCGATGATCGCGCCCGGCGCCGTGGCCGCCACGATGTCGGCGGGCGGCAGGTAGAAGCCCGGATCCAATTCGGGCGGCAGCGGAACCACCGGTGCGGGCGCCACCGCCGCCGGCTCGGCGGCCAGTGGGCCTGCCACCACGACCGTTGCGGCCGCGAGCACGCCGGTCGCCAGGGCGAACCATCGCAGAGCGAGGGGAGATCTCATCGTGCACAGTCCTCACGTGAATTGAGACGCCTTCGTCTCAATGACGGTTACTATGGCACGGGTGTGGCGTGGATCGCAATCAGCGGCCGGGGTGTTCCGCGGTGGTGAGGGCGTTGAGCAGGGTGGAGAACACGTCGACCAGCTCGTCGACGGGCGGGCGCGGGTCGTCCAGGCTCCACTGGTGCACGGCGCCGTTCACAGCGCCGATGAATGCCGCCATCGCGACCCGCCAGCCACCGGGTGGCGTCCGCACCCCGTCGCGCCCGGCGGCGATCGCGGCCACCACCTCGCCCCACTGGTCCCTGACCTGTGCGCGATGGGCCTCGATCGCCGGGCTCACGCCGACGATGTCCACGAAAGCGACTTTGGCGCACCGGATGTCGTCGGTGATCGCGGTCGTGTACGCCCGCACCGCGGCGTCGATGAGCGCGCGCAGGTCATTGGTCTGCGCTGCCGCCAGCGCCGCGGCGACCGCCTCCCTCGCCTTGCCCTGCACCGTGTCGTACACCGCGACGAGCAACTCCTCGCGCCCGGCGAACTGCTCGTAGAACTGCCGCCGCGACAGCCCCGCCGCCGCGCACACATCGGTCAGCGAACTGTTGGCATACGACTTCTCCGCGAACACGGTCAGCCCCGCCTCGATGAACAGCGCCCGGCGCTCGATCTGCCGTTCGGCGACCGAGGTACCGGTGTAGTTGTGTCGGGTCCGCGCTGTCGTCACATCTCCGACCCTACTTTCACGCCGTCGCCGACGCCCCCACGGTGGTCAGTCTTTGCGCCCGGTGAAGGCCAGCGAGGTGCCGAGGCCGATCATCACCAGCCCGCTGGTGCCGCCGACCGCGGCCAGGCGGCGCGGGGTGCGGGCGATCCAGCCGCGCACGGAGTCCGCCGCGAGCGCCCACAGCGAATCGAACACCAGCCCGAACAGGGGGATGCAGATGCCGAGCACCAGCATCTGCTGTGAGACCGCGCCCCGGGTGGGATCGACGAACTGCGGCAGCAGCGCCGCGAGGAAGACGATGGTCTTCGGATTGGCGAAGCCGACGACGAACCCGTCGCGCAGTACCGCGGTGGTGGAGAAACCCGGCGTGGCGTGCTCGGGCTGGAGTGCCCTGGCCAGGTCGGCGCGGTGCCTGATCGCCTGGACTCCCAGATAGACCAGATAGAGCGCGCCGACCAGTTTGACGGCGGTGAACACCGCCGCCGAGGTGGCGACGAGGGCGCCGAGCCCGACGGCGACCGCGACGACCTGCACGTACACCCCGACCGAATTGCCCACCACCGTCAGCAGCGCCGCGCGCCTGCCGACGGTGAGCGCCCGGCTGATCGTGAACAGCACGCTCGGGCCGGGTACCACGACGAGCAGGAAGGACAGTCCCGCGAAGGACGCGAGATGCGTCATCGACACCATGCCGACCCACGCTATCCACCGGACCACCGCGAGGCAACGGCGCGCAACGCCCCGACGGGCGCCCATACACTCGGCGCAATGGGCGAACAGAAGCAGCGGATGTTGAGCGGGCAGCTGTACCAGGACAGCGATCCGGACCTGGTGACCGAACGGCAACGGGCACAACGGTTGTGCGACGAGTTCAACCGGACCGGTCCCGACGAGACCGGGCGCAGATTCGAGGTGCTGGGCGAGCTGCTGGGGAAGGTGGGGGAGGGATCGTGGATCATGCCGCGATTCCAATGTGACTACGGCTATCTCATCGAGATCGGCGCCAACAGCTTCCTCAACTATGACGCGATCCTGCTCGACTGCGCGCCGATCGTCATCGGCGACGACTGTTCGATCGGCCCGCGCGCTCAGCTGCTGACCGCGCTGCATCCGATCGACGATCACGAGAAGCGCAGGCAGCGGTGGGAATCCGCGGCGCCGATCCGGATCGGGAACAACGCCTGGTTCGGCGGCGGCGTGATCGTGTGCCCGGGGGTGACCATCGGTGACGATGTGGTCGTCGGCGCGGGCAGTGTGGTCACCCGCGACCTGCCGGACCGGGTGTTCGCCGCGGGCAACCCGGCTCGAGTGATCCGGCACCTGTAGGCCGGATCACTCGTGCGGGGCGCGTCGCCGGGTCGCGTCGCGGGGACGGCGGCAATACTGTCTTTCCATGGGCGAATCGCGAACCGTGCAGGAGCAGGAAGCGACCCGGCCGCTGCGCGAGGACATCCGGTTTCTCGGTGGCATCCTGGGCGACACCATCCGCGACCACGAGGGTCCCGAGGTCTTCGACCTGATCGAGCGGGTGCGCACCGAGGCGTTCGCGGTGCGCCGCGAGGAGGTCGAGCGCAGCGCGGTCGCCGACATGCTCGACGGTACCCCGACCGAGGTCGCGATCCCGCTGATCCGGGCGTTCAGCTACTTCGTGCTGCTGGCCAACCTCGCCGAGGACATCCAGCGTGACCGCCGCCGCGCCGCCCACGTGTCGGCGGGAGAGCCGCCCCAGGATTCCTCGCTGGCCGCCACCTACGACAAGCTCGACGCGGCCGCCCTCGACGGTTCGACGGTGGCCGAGCTGCTCACCGACGCCCTCGTCTCGCCGGTGATCACCGCGCATCCGACCGAGACCCGCAGGCGCACGGTCTTCGACGTGCAGGCCAAGATCACCGCGCTGATGCGGCTGCGGCGCAGGCTCGAGCCCGGCGATCCCGGGTTCGACGACTCCGAGCGACAGATCCGCCGGGAGGTCCTCACCCTGTGGCGCACGGCGCTGATCCGGTTGGCGCGCTTGCGGATTCAGGACGAGATCTCGGTCGGCCTGCGCTACTACGACCTGACCCTTTACGACGTGATCCCGGCGATCAACGCGCAGGTGCGCGCCGCGCTGCGCTCGCGCTGGCCCGATGCCGAGCTGCTGCCGCGCCCGCTCTTGCGTCCCGGCTCGTGGATCGGTGGCGACCGGGACGGAAACCCGTATGTCACAGCGGAAGTCGTGCACACCGCGGCCGAGCAGGCGTCGGCCTACGCCTTCGGCCGGTATCTGGACGCGCTGGTCGACCTGGAGAAGACGCTGTCCCAGTCCGCCCGGCTGGTGCAGGTGACGCCCCCGGTCGCCGCGCTCGCCGAGGCGGGCTATCCCGATCCGGCCGTGTTCGCCGACGAGCCGTATCGCCGTGCGCTGCACGCGATCCGGGCCCGCCTCAGCGCCACCGCGGAACTGGCGCTCGGCGAACTGTCGGAGAACGGCCTCGACACCACGGCCGCGCCGTATGCCACCCCGCAGGCGGTGCTCGACGACCTCGACGCCGTCGACGCCTCGATGCGCGCCAGCGGTGACGCGCTGCTGGCCGACGACGGCCTCGCCGCGCTGCGGCACGCCATCGAAACCTTCGGGTTCCACCTGCAGAGTCTGGACCTGCGCCAGAACTCCGAGGTGCACGAGCAGGTCGTCACCGAACTGCTGGCCTGGTCGGGCGTGCACACCGACTATCCGAGCCTGTCCGAGGCCGACCGCGTCGACCTGCTCGCGAACGAACTGCGCACCCGCAGACCACTGCTCGGCCCGCACGCGCAGCTGAGCGAACTCGCCGGCAAGGAGCTCGGGGTGCTGCGGGCAGCCAAGGAGGTGATCGACACCTTCGGCGCCGCCGCCATCCCGAACTACATCATCAGCATGTGCACCTCGGTCAGCGACATGCTCGAGGCGGCCCTGCTGCTCAAGGAGGCGGGCATCCTCGATCCCGGCACCGCCGAGGGCACGCCGAGCAGCCCCGTCGGCATCGTTCCGCTGTTCGAGACCATCGAGGATCTGGGCGCAGGCGCGACGACACTGTCGGAGGTACTGGAGGTTCCGGTGTATCGCGAGCTCGTCGCGGCGGCGGGCATGCGGCAGGAGGTGATGCTCGGCTACTCGGATTCGAACAAGGACGGCGGGTATCTCGCCGCGAACTGGGCGCTGTACCGGGCGGAACTGGACCTGGTCGAGGTGGCGCGGAAGTCGGGAATCCGGTTGCGGCTGTTCCACGGTCGCGGCGGCACCGTCGGTCGCGGCGGCGGCCGCAGCTACGACGCCATCCTGGCTCAGCCCGCCGGGGCGGTGCGCGGTTCGCTGCGGCTCACCGAACAGGGCGAGGTGATCGCCGCGAAATACTCCGAACAGGGTGCGGCCCACCGCAATCTGGAGTCGCTGATCGCGGGCACGCTCGAATCGACCCTGCTGGATGTCGAAGGCCTCGGTGACGACGCCGAACCGGCCTACGAACTGCTCGACGACCTGGCCGCCCGTGCCCGCGCCGCCTACGCGCGACTCGTGCACGACACCCCGGGATTCGTCGAGTACTTCCGCCAGTCCACCCCGGTCGCCGAGGTCGGCGACCTCAATATCGGCAGCCGCCCTGCCTCGCGCAAACCCACCAATTCGGTGGCGGACCTGCGCGCCATCCCGTGGGTGATGGCCTGGAGCCAGGCGCGCGTCATGCTGCCCGGCTGGTACGGCACCGGCACCGCACTCGAGGAATGGGTGGGCGGGGACCCGCAGCGCCTGGTCCGGCTCACCGACCTCTATCAGCGCTGGCCGTTCTTCCGGACGGTGCTGTCGAACCTGGCGCAGGTGATGGCCAAGAGCGATCTCGACATCGCCGCGCGCTATGCGGACCTGGTCGAGGACGCGGCGCTGCGCGCCCAGATCTTCGGGATGATCCGCGACGAACACGCCCGCACCATCCGCATGTATGTGGCGGTCACCGGCCACGACGAGTTGCTCAGTGACAACCCGTCACTGGCGGAGTCGATCCACAATCGTTTTCCGTACCTGGAGCCGCTCAACCAGCTCCAGGTGGACTTGCTGCGTCGATTGCGCGGCGGTGACGATTCCGAACTCGTGAAGCGGGGCATTCTGCTCACCATGAACGGCCTGGCCACCGCCCTGCGCAACTCGGGTTAGCCGCTAGATACAGAAGTTGACGAAAAGCGGCCCGACCGGAACGCCGAGGCAGACCGTCACCGAACCGACGACCGGCTGCGCGGTGGCCGCCGAGGCGGGGCCTGCGCCGATGGCGGTGACGGAGAGGGCGAGAGCGGCGATGGCGAGCGGACGAGCGGTTTTGGCGAACATGCGGTGCTCCTCGGTAGAACGGTGAAACTGCCCCGCACGGGGGCTGCCCCATCTCAACACGGGGTAGTGCGCGATGTCGGAGACATCACCGGAATCGCCGTTCAGTCCGTGACGACGGCGAGCGCGTCGATCTCCACCAGCATCTCTTCGCGGGGCAGGCCGGTGAAGACGGTCGTGCGCGACGGCAGGACGCCGGTGGTCGTGTGCTTGACGACGAATTCACCATACGCTTCGTTCATCACCGCGAAATCGTCTCTTTGAGTGAGGTAGACGCGCAGCATCACCACGTCGTCGAAGGTGGCGCCCGCGGCCTCCACGATCGCCAGCACGTTCATCAGCGTGCGAGTGGTCTGCGCGGCGACATCGCCGGGATGCAGGTACTCGTTGGTCGCGGGGTCGACTGGACCCTGGCCGGAGACCTGGACGAACGGTCCCTTGCGCACGCCCTGGGAGAACGTATGCGCCGGTGCGGGAGCGTCGGCGGTGCGCACGGCGATCTTGTCGGACATGGGGTTCAGCCTTTCCTCACGGTGACCTCTCGGCGGGGGTCCCAGCCGAGTTCGGTGGAGATGGCGTCGGCGGTCGCCCTGACCTGCGGCAACAGCGCCAGCACCTGATCGTGGTCGAGCAGTACGTCGGGGACCGAGACCGACACGGCGGCGACAACGGCGCCGATCCCGTTGCGGACGGGCACGCCGACGCAGTTGACGAAGCTCTCGTGTTCCTCGTGGTCTTCGGCGAATCCCTGCGCCGCGACGAGTTCCAGCTCGGCGAGGTACTGCTCGGGCGTGCGCAGGGTGCGGGTGGTGAACGGGTGATAGTCCAATCGTGCGGCGACGGAACGCCATTCGGTGCGGGGCAGCGCCGCGACCAGCACCTTGCCGACGGCGGTGCAGTGCAGCGGGGCGGGACGGCCGATCCGCGAGTACATCCGCACCGCCTGCTCGGCGTCGACCTTGTCGATGTAGACCGCGTCGCCGGATTCGTAGGCGGCCAGGTGCACCGTCTGCCCGGTGGCGGCGCCGAGCGCGCTCAGATGCGGGCGGGCGACGGTGCGGACGTCACGGTTCTCCAGTGCGCGACTGGCCAATTCGAACATGCGGGTGCCCAGGGAATACCGGTGGGCGTTGTCGCGCACGACGAACCGTTCGGCCTGCATGGTCTGCAGCAGCCGCAGCACCGTCGACTTGTGCACCCCGAGCCGCGCGGCCAGCTCGTCGAGGGACTGCGAATCCTCGCCGAGGGCAATGAGAATGGACAGGGCCCGCGACACGCTTTGACTCATCGGCTGATCGTCCCATCCAGCGAGTCCGGGTAGCGCAGCCCGGTCCAGTCGGTTGCCGGCAGCGCGGCCAGGCACCGGATGTCCTGCACCGGAGGCAGTTTCGCGACATCGCCAGTTGCGGTGAGAGCGACCGCGGCGCACAGATGGCCGTAGCGTAACCGGGTGCGCAGGTCGGCACCGTGTAGCAGGGCGGCCAGGTAGCCGCCCGCGAAAGCATCACCGGCGCCGATGCGTTCGGTGATGTCCAAGGCCAGCGCAGGCACGTCGACGAAGGCGGCACCGTCGAAGCCGGTCACGGTGTGCTTGTCGTTCTTGACGATCAGCTGGGCAGGCTCGGGGAACAGCGCGCGCAAGGCGGCCGGGTCACCGGTACCGAAGATCTCCTCGGCTTCGTCGGCGCCGAGCAGCACCACATCCGCGCCGCGGACATGGGCGGCGAGTTCGTCGGCGGCCTCGTCCACGCGCGAACCCCACAGTGCCGGACGGTAATTCAGGTCGAAGCTGACTCGCCGGCCACGCCGTGGCAGGGCGATCAAGGTGCGGGTCAGTTCGTTCGCCGACTCCGACAGTGCCGGCGTGATGCCGGTGAAATGCACGAGATCGGTGCGATCGAGCAACCCGGCGGCCGCTCGCGGCGCGAGGTCGGCGGGGGACAAGGCGCTGGCCGCCGATCCGGCGCGGTAGTAGTGCATGCGGCTGGCGTTGGCCGGCAGATCGTGCGGTGCGCCCGACCCGCTGCCACGCTCCTTGATGTAGACGCCGGTCGGGCGCACTGCATCGACGGCGACCGCGTCGACATCGACGCCCTGGGCGGCCAGCTGCGTCACCAGGTAGCGCCCGAACCCGTCGTCACCCACCCGGGAGAGCCAGGCGGCCGAGACGCCGAGCTGGGTCAGCACCATGGCCACATTCGCCTCAGCCCCGCCCGCGCTCCGATCGAACTGCGCGGACTGCTCGAGCGGTCCTGAGCGGGCCACGAGCACGGCCAACCCCTCGCCCACGGTGACCGCCCTCGGCGTCGCCGCTGTTGCCTGTGTCACCCTTTTCGCCCTTTCGTGCTTGCGGTCACTGTCGTCGAGATGCACAATATCGAGCAGAAACATTCAATGCAACCAGCGTTGCGCATTATGCAATGTAAATCCGATATGACCGCCCGGCTGGGTGACCTCCGTGGCGATCGACGGAAAGGGAAGCTGTGACGATCGACAACGCCGTCGTGGACGCGCTCGCCGACGAGGTGCTCGGGCCGCAGGACAAGAGCGTGCCGCCCGCGGCGTGGGGGCACGCCGTGCGCGACTACCTCGCGACCGCGCCGGAACTCGCCCCCTGGCAGACGCCGCTGCTCACCCTCGATCGCGGCTTGCTCGATGCCAATCTCGCGCTGATGGCGGGGTGGACCGCCGCGGCGGGCGTCGCGCTGGCTCCGCACGGCAAGACAACGATGGCGCCGCAACTGTGGCGCGAACAGCTCGCGGCAGGCTCGTGGGCGATCACGCTGGCCACCGGCTGGCAGGCCCAGATCGCCCGGTCGTTCGGCGTCGGCCGGATCGTGCTCGCCAACGCGCTCGTCGATCCGGCCGGATTGGCCTGGGTCGCAGCGGAATCGGCGCGCGACGGCGCCTTCGAGTTCTACTGCTGGGCCGACAGCGTCGCCACCGTCGAGCTGATGGACAAGATCCTGCGCGACACCCCGCCCGGCCCGCCGGTGCGGGTGCTGGTCGAACTGGGTGGCCCGCACGGTCGCACCGGGGCGCGCACCCGCACCGAAGCGCGGGCAGTCGCGGCAGCCATCCGGGACAGTGACCGGCTGGCCTTGGCGGGTGTCGCCGGCTACGAAGGCGCGCTGGCCCACGATCGCAGCACCGCGGGTCTCGCGGCCGTGCGCGGCTACCTCGGCGAACTCGCCGCCCTGCACACCGAACTCGCCGCGTCCGGGGCCTACCCGGGCCGGGCGATCGTCACCGCGGGCGGCAGCGCCTACCCCGAACTCGTCGTCGACGAGCTGGCGCGCCTGGCCGACGACACCACCACGGTCGTGCTGCGCAGCGGCGCCTACCTGGTCCACGACGACGGCTTCTACGCCGGCATCTCCCCACTGACCGCACCCACCCTCGAGCCCGGCCTGCGCGCCGCGATGCACGGCTGGGCCAGGGTGGTCTCCCGGCCGGAACCGGAACTGGCGCTGCTCGACGGCGGCAAGCGCGACTTCCCCTTCGACGAGGGCCTGCCGGTGCCGCAGCTGGTGGTCGGCGGTGGCGCGCTGCCCGCCGGCGCGCAGGTGACCGCGCTCAACGATCAGCACACCTTCCTGCGCTTGCCCGGAGCCGCTGCCACCGATCTCCCGGTCGGCAGTGTCGTGCGGCTCGGGTTGTCGCATCCGTGCACGGCATTCGACAAGTGGCGGCGCATTCCGGTGATCGACAGCGCCGCGGCGGACCGGCCGCGCGTGGTCGACCTGATCCGCACCTACTTCTGACGGATGACCATGACGGACTTGCTGTTTCGTGACATCGATATCGTCGACGGCACCGGTACCCCACGCCGTCGCGGCGACGTACTGATCCGCGCCGGGCGCATCGCCGAGACGGGTCCGGCGGGATCGATCACCGCTGGCGCGAGAGTGGTTCCAGCCCAGCCGGGTTCGGTACTGACACCCGGATTCATCGACATGCACGCGCATTCGGACCTGTCCCTGCTCACCCACCCCGGGCACTTCCCGAAGATCACCCAGGGCGTCACCACCGAGGTGATCGGCCAGGACGGTCTGTCCTACGCGCCGATCGACGACGCCGCGCTCGCGGTGGTGCGCAAACAGATCGCGGGCTGGAACGGCAACCCCGCCGATTTCGACTTCGCCTGGCGCACGGTCGCGCAGTACCTGGACCGGCTCGACGAGGGCATCACGCCCAACGCCGCCTATCTGGTCCCGCAGGGCACACTGCGGTTGCTCGTCGTCGGCACCGAACAGCGACCGGCCACCACCGCCGAGATCGACCGGATGTGCGCGCTGCTGGCCCAGGGTCTCGACGAGGGCGCGGTCGGCATGTCGAGCGGGCTCACCTACACGCCCGGAATGTATGCCGACACCGGTGAATTGGCCGCACTGTGCTCGGTCGTCGCCTCCTACGGCGGCTTCTACGCGCCGCACACCCGCTCCTACGGCGCGGGCGCGCTCGAGGCCTACGCGGAGATGATGGGCCTGGCCAAGGCGACCGGCTGCGCGCTGCACCTCACCCACGCCACCATGAACTTCGGCGTGAACCGCGGCCGCGCACCGGAATTCCTGGCGATGCTCGCGCTGGCCCGCGCCGACGGCTGCGACATCACCCTCGACACCTACCCGTATCTGCCCGGCTCGACCACGCTGTCGGCGCTGCTGCCCAGCTGGGCGATGTCGGGGGGACCCGATGCCGCGCTGGGCAGGCTCGACGATCCCGCCGATCGCGCGCGGATCACCGCGGATGTGAACGTCAACGGGTCCGACGGCTGCCACGGCGTCACCGTCGAGTGGGAGACCATCCAGATCAGCGGCGTCGGCGACGATGCGCTGTCCGCCTATGTCGGACGGACCGTCGCCGAGATCGCGGCCGGGGAGGGCAGGGCGCCGGTCGAGGTGTTCTTCGACCTGCTGCGCCGCGACCAGCTGGCGACCACCATCCTCCAGCACGTCGGCCACGAGGAGAACGTGCGCGCGATCATGGTCGACCCCGGCCACATGGGCGGCAGCGACGGCCTGCTCGTCGGCGCGCGACCGCATCCACGCGCCTGGGGCACCTTCCCCCGCTACCTGTCGCGCTACGTCCGCGAACTCGGCGTGCTCGGGCTGGAGGAGTGCGTGCACCACCTCACCGGCCGCCCGGCCGCCCGGCTGCGGCTGGCCGAGCGCGGACTCGTCCGCACCGGCTACGCCGCCGACCTCGTCGTGTTCGATCCGGCGACGATCCACGACACGGCGACATTCGATCATCCACAACAACAGGCGCGTGGCATCCAGCACGTGCTGGTCAACGGCGAATTCGCGCTGGAGAACGGCACCGCGACCGGTGTGCGCGCCGGACGCGCCCTGCGCATGGACGCCACGCGAGAGGAGACCCGATGAACCCGCTGCTCAGCTCGTCGTCCGAGGCCATGGAGGTGATCCGCGCCGACCGCGCGCTCACCGTGGTCCGCGCGCCTGCCATCCCCGACCCGGTCGCGCTCGCCGAAGCCCTGGCCGGGTCCGGCATTCGCGCCGTCGAGCTCACCTTCACCACCCTCGGCGTGCTCGACGCGATCGGCAAGGCCTCGGCGGTGAGCGCCGCCGTCATCGGCGTCGGCACCGTGACCACC
The DNA here is from genome assembly GCF_042728775.1 of Nocardia sp. NPDC060259. Classification (NCBI taxonomy): domain Bacteria; kingdom Bacillati; phylum Actinomycetota; class Actinomycetes; order Mycobacteriales; family Nocardiaceae; genus Nocardia; species Nocardia sp. NPDC060259. The sequence goes on along the minus strand of NZ_JBHXAY010000020.1, from coordinate 53,162 downwards.
CGCGACCAGGCCGAAGCGGCGATCGCGGTGGGCGCCAAGTTCCTGGTGACGCCCGCGTTGCGTCCCGAGGTCGCCGAAGTGGCCGTCGCCCACCAGATCCCGGTCATCATGGGCGCGTTCACCCCCTCGGAGGTGCTGGCCGCGGTCGAGATGGGCGCGGCGGCGGTGAAGATCTTCCCGGCCCGCACGCTCGGGCCTGCCCATCTGAAGGATCTGCTCGGTCCGTTCCCGCACGTTTTCCTCATCCCCTCCGGCGGCGTCAACGCCCACAACGCCCGCGAATTCCTGCAGGCGGGTGCCATCGCCGTCACCGCGGGGACCGAGGTGGTCGCCCCACTGGACGTAGCGAGTTCGCGCTGGTCCCACATCGGCGCCAAAGCCGCACGCTTCGTCCATTCGCTTGATTGAGAGGTATCCCATGGGCGCCACTGTCGACTGGTTGCGTACCACCACCCCCGGGTTGCTGGTTCTGTGCGGTCTCGCGATCGCCGTGCTGCTCATCGCCATCATCAAGGTCAAACTGGAGCCGTTCGTCGCGCTGCTGCTGACCGGTCTGTTGCTGGCACTCGCCGCGGGGCTACCGGTCGCCGAGATCGTCGGCACACCGCTGAAAGCCGGTGAGTCGCTGCTGGAAACAGGCTTCGGCGGCATCCTCGGGCACATCGCGGTGATCATCGGTCTCGGCACCGTGCTCGGCGCGATCCTCGAACGATCCGGCGGCGCCGACGTTCTCACCGACAAACTCCTGAAGATGTTCGGCGAGAAGGGCGCTCCCGTCGCGATGGGCCTGCTCGGCCTCATCTTCGGTATCCCCGTCTTCTTCGACATCGGTATCTTCGTGCTCGCGCCGCTGGTCTATGTCGCGGCCAAGCGCGGCGGACGCTCGCTGGTGCTCTACGCCATGCCGATGCTGGCCGGCCTGTCGATGACGCACGCGTTCCTGCCACCACACCCCGGTCCCGTCGCGCTCGGCGGCCTGCTCGGGGTGAGCCTCGGGTGGCTGATCCTCATGGGATTCGTCTGCGGTATCCCGGGTTTCCTCGCCGCGGGCATCGCCTGGGGTACCTGGATCGGCAAGCGCGTGCAGGTCGAGGTGCCTGCCGAGTTCGTGCCGCTCGAGCCCAACGGCAACGGCGCGGACAAGACCGGCGACAACGGTGCGACCGAGGGAACCGGCGGAACCGCCGTGTTGACGAAATCTCCGCCGTCGGTGGCACTGATCGGGGCGATCATCGCGATTCCGCTGGTGCTGATCCTCGGCGCGACCTTCGGCTATCAACTGCTGGACAAGGATTCGGCCCTGCTGCAGGTGCTCACCTTCTTCGGCACGCCCGCGGTCGCGCTGCTCATCACGGTGCTGGTGGCGTTCTACCTGCTCGGCATCCGGCGCGGCTCGACGGTGCAGGAACTGAGCACCATCACCGCCGAGTCGCTCAAGCCGGTCGGCATGGTGCTGCTGGTGGTCGGCGCCGGCGCCTTCTTCGGCAAGGTCATCTCCGCCACCGGCATCGGCACCGCGCTGGCCGACACCATGTCCGCGGCCGGTCTGCCGGTGATCGTGCTGTCCTACCTGATCAGCTGTGGTCTGCGGATCGCGCAGGGCTCGGCGACCGTCGCGATCGTCACCACCGGTGGCATCGTCGCGCCGCTGGTGGCCGATCAGGGATACTCGCAGATGTCGATCGCGCTGATCGCCATGGCGATCGCGGCGGGGTCGATCATCGCCAGCCACGTCAACGACGGCGGCTTCTGGATCATCGCGAAGTATTTCAACATGACGGTGAAGCAGACGCTGCAGACGTGGACGGTGCTCGAAACCATCTTGTCGGTGGTGAGTTTCGCGGTGGCCGCGGTGTTGTTCGCCGTCGTCGGCTGAGGTCGGCGGTCAGCGCGCCGGCCAGCCGTCCGAGTGCGGCGCGTGGATCCGTGCCAGGGTGGGCCGGTACCTGCAACGAGGGGAGAGCGCGATGTCCACAGCAATCGTCGTCGGCGGCGGAATCGGGGGATTGGCTACCGCGCTGGCGTTGACGCGGCGTGGTTGGCCGGTCCAGGTGCTCGAGCGTGCACCCGAAATCGCCGAGGTCGGCTCGGGAATCTCGTTGTGGGCCAACGCGGTGCGGGCGCTCGATGCGCTCGGTGTCGGTGCCGCCGTGCGCGAGCAGGGGATCGAGGATGTCGCGGCCGGGATTCGGACCGCGCGTGGCCGGTGGCTCTCACGCACCGATGTGGCGACGATGCGTGCGCGATTCGGTGCTCCCGTGGTGATCCACCGTGCGGCCTTGCTCGACATCCTGCGTGCCGCGATCCCCGATGGTGTTGTGCGAACCGGGATCTCGGTGTCGAGGGCGGGAACCGACGGTTCGGTGGTCCATACCGGCGGTGTGTCGACCGCGGATCTGGTCGTCGGCGCGGACGGCATCCGCAGTGTCGTCCGCCGGGCGGTCTGCGGCGATGTGCCCGCGCGCTACGCCGGGTACACCGCCTGGCGTGCGGTGGTCGCTGTCGACGAACCGCTGACCGAGTTCGGTGAGACATGGGGTCGTGGAGCACGTTTCGGGATGGCCCCGCTCGCCGACGGGCGTATCTACTGTTTCGCCGTGTACAACGCCCCCGAGAACGCTCCGGGCTCGTTCGCCGAGGTCCGTGCTCGCTTCGCCGGCTGGCATCATCCGATCCCCGCCCTGCTGGCCGCCGCGGACGAGAACACGGTGCTGCACAACGACATCTACGAGCTCGTACCGCTGCCGACCTTCTCGGCCGGTCGCATCGCCCTGGTCGGCGACGCCGCCCACGCCATGACACCGAACCTCGGGCAGGGTGGATGCCAGGCGCTCGAGGACGCCGTGGTGCTGGCTCGGCTGGCAGGCGAACCCAACGGGCCGGCGCAGTATGACCGGGAACGTCGTCCGCGGACGCAGATGATCGCCGCTCGATCGGCCCGCATCGGCACGATCGGTCAGCTGTCCGCCGCACCGCTGGTTGCCTTGCGCGACACGGCATTGCGGATCACCCCAGCGTCCGTTTCCTTCCGTGCGATGGACGAGATTCTCGACTGGACATGTTGATCGTCGCAGGGGGCCGGATCGTCGTGGGGCGTCCGCGATCTGGCAGTGCGAAAGCTGATACGCGGACCATGCCGGTCAGGCCGACGGGTGGTAGCGCGCGTACATCGCGGCCGCCGTACCCGCCATCGCGGTGCGTAGTTCGGGCGGATCGAGGACTTCGATGTATTCGCCGATGGGCAGCAGTGCGTGGGCGAGGATCTCGTAGGACTCACCGGGAACGGTGATGTCCACCCAGCCGTCGGCATCCGGTGCGCCGATGGACGTGAGCGCCTGGCGCACCGCGGCAGGGTCGTTCATCAACCGGAGCAAGTTCAGGTGGTCGGCCGAGATCCGGCACTGCGCGCTGACGCGCAGGATGGACCGGGCGAACTCGTCGGCCGACTCCTGCCAGTGCGCGGCGAGGTCGAAATCGGCAGGGCGGGTGAAGGATTCGCCGGTCGGCACGGCGGTGGCGATCCGGCTCACCCGGTAGGAGCGGATATCGGACCGGTCGCGCGCGATCAGATACCAGGTGCCCGCCTTCATGACCAGGCCGAGCGGGTCGAGGGTGCGCTCGACGGTCTTGTCGTGCCTGCGGTAGCCGATCGCCAGTCGGCGGTCGTGCCAGAGCGCATCGGCGACCGTGGCCAGCGTCGGCGTTTCGTCCGGGCGGTGGAACCATCCCGGCATGTCGATGTGGACGCGTTCGGCGATGCGCGTCGCTCGCCCGCGCAACTCGGGTGGAAGCGCGGCGAGCATCTTGAGCTGGGCGGTGGCGAGCACGGTGCCGAGTCCGAGGTCGGCGGCGGCGCCGGGCAGCCCGGCCAGCAGGACGGCGTCGGCCTCGTCGGAGGTGAGGCCGGTGAGCCGGGTCCGGTAGCCGTCGATCAGCCGGACGCCACCACCGCGCCCCGGCTCGCTGTACACCGGAACGCCCGCCGACGACAGTGCCTCGACGTCGCGGTACACCGTGCGCACCGACACCTCCAGCTCCCGTGCCAGCTCGGCCGCGGTTGCCCCGCCGTTGGCCTGCAACAGGAGCAGCAGCTGCACCAGCCTGCTCGCTCGCATGTTCTCGAGACTAGCCGCAGAACATGACACAGGATGTCAGCATTTGGTCGTACCGTTCGAACCATGACCACTTGGAGCCAGTTCACCGAGGAAGCGCCGAGTATCTCCGCCCTGTTCCTGCGCAGGCACCAGGCGACCGGCAATCTGTGCATGCTCGGCACCCTCCGCGCCGACGGATCACCGCGGATCAGCCCGATCGAGCCGACGGTCTTCGAGGACATGCTCGTCCTGGCGGGCATGCCGAACACCCGCAAGTTCGACGACCTCGCCCGCGACCCTCGCTTCTGCCTGCACACCGCCACCGTCGACACCAAGGTCGCCGACGGCGACGCCAAACTGTTCGGCACCGTCACCGACCTCCCGGACGAAGCCGTCCACGCCCGCTTCGCCCAGAAACTGTTCGACGACAACGGTTTCGATATCCGCGGCATGAAGTTCGATCACTTCTACGTCGCCGATCTCACCGGCGCGTCGACGGTCGAAGTCGAGGACGATCACCTCAACATCACCGTGTGGAAGCCGGGCGCGGGCGAACGGGTCGTCCGCAAAGACTGAGCACGGGTCAGGCTGGTCCGACCGGGACTACCAGCGGCGTTCCGGTGACCGGGTCCTCGATCACCTTCGACCGTAGACCGAATACCTCCGCCACCAGTTCTTCGGTGAGGACCTCGGCGGGCGTTCCCGCCGCGACCACCCGGCCTGCCCGCATCGCGACCAGCCGATGCGCGTATCGCGCGGCGAGATTCAGGTCGTGCAGCACCATCACCACGGTCCGGCCTGCTTCGAGGTGCAGTCGGCGGACCAGGTCGAGAACCTCGATCTGGTGGGCGAGATCGAGGAAGGTGGTTGGTTCGTCGAGCAGGAGCAGGTCGGTGTTCTGGGCCAGCGCCATCGAGATCCAGGCGCGCTGGCGTTGCCCGCCGGACAGCTCGTCGAGCGGACGGTCGGCGAACTCGGCCATGTCGGTCCAGGACAGGGCCTCGGCGATGGCGGATTCGTCGTCGGCGGACCACTGGCGGTACCAGCGCTGGTGCGGGTGCCGACCGCGGGCAACCAGGTCGGCGACGGTGAGTCCTTCAGGGGCCTGCGGTGATTGGGGCAGGATGCCGAGGACGCGGGCCACCTCCTTGGTCGACATGCGGTCGATGCGGTGGCCGTCCAGGTGCACGGAACCACCGCTGGGGCGCAGCAGCCGGGCCATCGCGCGCAGCAGCGTGGATTTGCCGCAACCGTTGGGCCCGATCACCGCGGTGACGGTGCCGCTGATGATGTCCAGGCTCAGGCCGTCGACGACGGTCAGCGGTCCGTAGCCGAGGGTCAGGTCGCTGGCCTGCAGCCGCACGGTCATCACACGCCCACTTTCCCGGCACGATTGCGCCGCATCAACAGATAGATCAGATAGGGTGCGCCGAGCACGGCGGTGATCACACCGACAGGGAGTTCCCCGGCGGGCAGCAGGGTGCGGGCGACGAGATCGGCGGCGACGGTGAAGGCCGCGCCGAGCACTGCCGAGGTCAGCAGGGGCGGTTGTGCTGAGCCGGTGAGCCGCAGTGCCACCTGGGGCACGGCGAGGGCGACGAAGATGATGGCGCCCGCGGACGCGGTGGCGACCCCGGCCAGCAGCACGGCGAGGACCAGCAGCGTCAGGCGGGCGGCGTTGAGCCGCACACCGAGCGAGCGGGCAGTGTCGTCGCCGAAGTGCAGTGCGCCGAGCAGGTGGGTGCCCGCCAGCACCACCGGCACCAGGATCGCCAGGGCGAGCGCCACCGGTGTCACCTGGATCCAGCCACTGCCGTTGAGGCTGCCGGTCAGCCAGGTCACCGCCCGCGCCGCGACGTCGACTTCGCCGACGCTGAGCATCCAGAAGGTGGCGCTGGACAACACCGAACCGGCGCCGAGGCCGACGAGCACGAGCCGATATCCTTCGATGCCGCGACGCCACGCCAACGCGAAAACGGCCAGCGCGGCGATCAATCCGCCGATCATGGCGGCGGCGGGCACCCCGATCGCGGCGGCGGCGCCGCTGATCTGACCCTGGCTCCCCGACAGGGCGATCACCGCGACCGCGGCCACGTTCGCGCCCGCGGTGACGCCGAGAATATCGGGACTGGACAACGGATTCCGGGCGATGCCCTGCGTGATCGCACCCGACAACGCCAGCGCGGCGCCGACCAGCGCGCCGGTCAGGATCCTGGGCAGGCGCAGGTCCCACACCACGTACGCGAGGCCGTCGTCGCCGCCACCGGTCAGCACCGCGAGCACATCCCACGGGGTGACCGGACCTCCGTCGGGCATCGTGTAGGTGCCCAGCGCCAGCGCGACGCAACTCGTCGCGCCCAGCACACCCAGACCTACCAGCAGCACGGTGACGGTCCGTAGCCGCAGTTGCCATGACACCGGTCCCAGCCGGACCGCGGGCACGGTACTCAAATGCTCACCAGCCTGCGGCGGCGGACCAGCACGATGAAGAACGGGGCGCCGACGAGGGCGAGCATGATGCCCGCGGGGAGTTCGCCCTTGTCCAGGATCAGCCGTCCCGCGGTGTCGGCCACCAGCACCATGACCACGCCGAGCAGTCCGGCGACGGGGACGAGCCAGCGGTAGTCGGGTCCGGTGATGCCACGCGCCAGGTGCGGGACGACGAGCCCGACGAAGCCCAGCGGCCCGGCGATCGCCACGACCGCGCCGGTCAGCAGCACGATCGAACCGATGCCGACGGTGCGAGCCAGGAAGACGCGATGGCCCAGCGCGCGGGCGGTGTCCTCACCGAGCCCGAGGGCGTTGAGCGCGGGAGTGTTGGCCAGTGCCAGGACTATCCCGACGATCACGAACGGTGCGGCTTTGCCGAGGAGGCCGAGGTTGGAGCCGACCAGGGAACCGGCCTTCCAGAAGCGGTAGATATCGGTGACATCGGTGTCGAAGAGCACCACCGCCGAGATCAGGCCCTGCAGGAGATAACTGACGGCGGCCCCGGCCAAGGCGAGGGTGACCGGGGTGGGTCCGCCACGGCCTGTCGCACCGATGACGAAAACGGTGATGGTGGCGATCAGCGCACCGGCGAACCCGAACCACACATACCCGAACAGGCTGGAGATGCCCCCGATCATCACGGCCAGGACGATGCCGAGGGCCGCGCCCTGCGTGATTCCGAGCAGTGACGGGTCGGCGAGGGGGTTCCTGGTGTGGCCCTGGATCACCGCGCCCGCGACGCCGAGCGCGAGGCCGGCGAGGATCCCCAGCAGGGTGCGCGGCATGCGCAGGCCGTTGACGATGGCGCCGGTCTCGGTGTCGGTGGTGCCGCCGAGCGCGTGCAGAACATCCAGGGGCGGAATGAATTTGGTGCCTACGGCCAGGCTGAGCAGGATGGCCGCGAACACCGCGGCCAGCAGTCCGGCAACGAGCAGCAACCTGCGAGACCGCGTGCGGGTGAGCACGATTCCGGGCGATGCGGTCACTGCCCCCCTTCCGGTTAGGTTATTAGGTAAGCCTTCGCTACGTTAGCGAAGCCTAGCCATCGTAACCCACCCTGGAGGACGTCAATGTACACCCCAACGAGCCGCCGGCTCGCCGCTGCCGCTGTGGTCGCCGCAGCCGTCTTGAGCCTGTCCGCGTGTGGCCAGGGCCAGACCACCACCGGTGCCACCGGAAGCGGTTGCGATACCGCGGGCAACCTCGACGGCGGCGCCTACCCGCGCACCATCGAGAAGGGCGCGGTCAGGGACAAGGCGGGCGCGAATGTCGGCACCGTCGTAGACCCGGCCACCATCACCACCCGGCCGGTGCGGATCGCCGCTCTCGATCAGACGTTCGTCGATGCCGCCCTGGTGCTCGACACCGAACTGGTCGCGTACACGACCTACCAGAGCATGGGCGAGAAGCTGCCCGCGTTCCTCGGTGCGGCCGCGCAGACCTGCGGCGGACAGGCGGTCAACATCGGCAACCTGCAGACTCCCGACATCGAGAAGCTGGCCGGCGCCCGTCCGGACCTGATCGTGTCGGCGCAGGTGCGTCACGAGAAGCAGTACGAGCAGTTCAAGGGCATCAAGCTCGGTTCGGGCACGGTGCCGGTGGTGTTCAGTCAGACGACCGGCGCCACCTGGAAGGAGAATCTGCTGCTGCTCGCCAAGGCGGTCGACAAGGAGTCGCTGGCCCAGGCCAAGCTCACGGCGTACCAGGACCGCGCCGCCAAGATCGGCGCGGCGATCAAGGCCAAGAACGGTGGCACCGCCCCGAGCGTCTCGCTGCTGCGCTTCCTGCCGAAGGAGGACCGGCTGATGCAGCGGGTCAGCTTCGTCGGCGACATCTTCGCCGACACCGGCCTGAACCAGCCTGACAAGTCCGACGATCCGAAGAACGACTTCGCGCTCGCCCTGAGTCCTGAGCGGCTGCTGGACGCCGACGCCGACTACATCTTCCTCACCAGCAACGGTGAGGACGCCGCCGCCCAGCGCAAGGCGGCCGCCGCGGCGAACCCGTTGTGGAATCAGCTGAAAGGCAAGATCACCCCGGTCGACGACCTGGTCTGGCTGACGTCGGTCGGCCTCACCGGCGCCAACGCGGTGCTGGACGACATCGCCGAGACCTTCGGGGTCGACCCGGCGAAGTAGCGAGCGATCGCCGGAAACACTGCGCTGCGTGCACCGGGCGCGCAGCGCGGTGTTCCGTCCGGTTCGCTCGGAAGCTGTTCGACGACACCGGCGTCGACATCCACGGCCGGAAGCTCGACGACTGCTACGTCGCCGATATCCCGCGATCGGTGCGGGAATTGGGCAGCGAATTCCTTCTGCCGCGCAGGTATTCGCGTTCGACCTCGTTGAAAGTGAGCGCGATCGCCGCGTCGTAGGCGGCCGCGGCTTCGGTGAGATTGCCTTCGCGGCGGAGGAGATCGGCGCGGATGGCGTGGAACAGGTGGTGGTTCGGGAGGCCGATGGTGGTGAGTTCGCGCAGGGCTGGGGTGGGGCCGTGCACTTCGGCGAGGGCGACGGTGCGGTGCAGGGCGACGATGGGGGTGGGCGTGAGGATGTGGAGATGGTTGTAGAGGGTGAGGATCTGGGGCCAGTCGGTGGCGGCAGCGGTGGGGGCGTCGGCGTGGACGGCGTTGATGGCGGCTTGGAGTTGGTAGGGGCCGGGGGTGTTGCGGCGCAGGCATTCCCGGAGCAGGGACTGGCCTTCGGTGATCAGGTCACGGTCCCAGCGGGTGCGGTCCTGGTCGGCCAGAAGCACGAGGTGGTCGCCGTCGGTGCGGGCGGTGCGGCGGGATTCGGTGAGCAGCATGAGGGCGAGTAGCCCCAGGACCTCCGGTTCGCCGGGCATGAGCTCGGTGAGCAGGCGACCGAGCCGGATCGCTTCCGCGCACAGGTCGGCGCGGGCGAGTTGCGGGCCCGCGGTGGCCGAATAGCCTTCGGTGAAAACGAGATGCACGACCGCCAGGACGGCGGGCAGTCGCGCGGGGAGTTCGGCGTCGGCGGGCACCCGGTAGGGGATTGCCGCTGCGCGGATCTTGCCCTTGGCGCGGACGAGCCGTTGCGCCATAGTCGATTCCGAGACCAGGAACGCACGTGCTATCTCGGCGGTGGTCAGACCGCCCAGCAGTCGCAGCGTCAACGCCACCCGCGTGGCCGGGGCCAGTGCCGGATGGCAGCAGGTGAAGATCAGGCGCAGCCGGTCGTCGGGGAAGCTGTCGGTGGGCTGGTCGGGATCCGGGTGCAGGAGAGCGGCTTCGGCGTGTCTGTCGGCGCGGGTGGCCTCGCGGCGCAGCCGATCGATCGCGCGATTGCGCGCGGTGGTGATGATCCACCCCGCCGGGCTCGGCGGGACGCCGTCGCCGGGCCAGCGCACGACCGCGGCCGCGAATGCCTCCTGCACCGCGTCCTCGGCGAGTCCGATGTCACCGAAGACGCGGATCAGGGACGCGACCGCACGGCCGTAGTGCTCGGCGAACACGGCCTCGATCACCGCGGTGTCCATCTAGCTGTGCGCCACCGGTCGCACCTCGATCGGCAAGGCGAGCACCGCGGCCAGCCTGCCCGCCCACTCCAGTGCCTCGTCCAGATCGGAGGCCTGGATGAGGGTGAAGCCGCCGATGTGCTCGGTGCCCTCGGCGTACGGCCCGTCGGTGAGCAGCACGTCACCCTCCTTCGCCCGCACGACGGTCGCGGTGCTCGGCTCGTGCAGTCCGACCGCGAACACCCACGCCCCGGCGGCGCGCATGTCGTCGTTCAGGGCCGCGAGATCGTCCATGATCGCGTCGATGTCGTCCGGCGCGGGTCCGTCGGGCTGATAGATGGACAGCAGGTACCGCTTCATGATCGTCCTTTCGTCGATGGTTCCGGTGCGCGACCGGTTCATCTCCTATACGAACGCGATGCCGCCGAATCGACAGCGTGGGTGAGTTGATTCTCGTCCGGACGCCAGCGAGGTTTCCAGGATCGGCCGATCCGCTGTGCCACGATGAGGCGATGGAGCTGCTCGCCTCCGCCGCCGTGGCCGGCCCGTCGCCGATCGTGTCGCTGTTCTGGATAGCACTCGTCGCGGTGGTGGCTCCGCTGCTCTCCCGCGCAGTGCGCGGATTCGTGCCGGACGTGGTGATCTTGCTCGTGGCCGGCACGATTCTCGGACCGTTCGCCCTCGGCTGGGCCACCGCCGAGGGCGGCGTCGACCTGATCAAGGAACTCGGCCTCGGCATGCTGTTCCTGCTGGCAGGCTACGAACTGGACCCGAGACTGCTCGGCGGCCGCTCGGGACGGGTGGCCTGGCTGGTATGGCTGGCCGGTCTGGTGTTCGCGTTCGGGCTGGTCACCGTGCTGGCGAGCAGCGAATCGACCACCAACCACATCGCCGTCGCCATCGCGATGACCTCCACCGCGCTGGGCACCCTGCTGCCGATCATCAAACAGGCCGGACTGCTCGACACCCCACTGGGCCGCGCGGTGCTCGCGCACGGCGCGGTCGGCGAACTCGGCCCGATCGTGGCCATGTCGGTGCTGTTGAGCAGCCGCGATGTCGTCGCCGCGCTCGTCGTGCTGGCCCTGTTCGTGGTGGCGGCGCTGTTGGTCGGGCTGATCCCGGTGCGCCTGTTCGGCCGCGTCCCCGATCTCGGCGCAGCGCTGGCCAGGATGGACGGCGGCACTTCCCAGTTGCCGGTGCGCGGGTCGATCCTGCTGCTGCTCGTGCTCATGGTGGTGGCCGAACGCTTCGATCTGGACGTGGTGCTCGGCGCGTTCGCCGCGGGCATGGTGCTGCGCAGGCTCATCGCGGCGGGTCATCCACGTGTCGACGAGCAGTTGGAGACCATCGGCTACGGCCTGCTGATCCCGGTATTCTTCGTGGTGTCGGGGATGGGGATCGATATGTCGGCGGTCGCGGGACAGCCGCTGCTGTGGGCATCGTTCGTGGTCGCCATCGCCGTCGCCCGCGGCCTGCCGGTCTGGCTGAGCGAACGGTACGTCCCGCACGGGCGCAACCTGGAGTCACCGCGCGAGCGGGCCCAGCTCGCGCTGTTCGCGGCCACCGGCCTGCCGATCATCGTCGCCGTCACCCAGGTGGCGGTCTCGACGGAGCTGATGACCGGCGACACCGCCTCGGTCCTGGTCGCTGCCGGAGCGACGACGGTTCTGGTGTTTCCCCTGGTCGCACGGCTGATCGGGCCAAAGACGCTCGTCGTGACCGCACCTGCTCATGAATGAGCTTGCATAGTCGTGCATAATCATCACATGGTTGATTCGTCGGGAGGACCCGCCTTGCGGGTGGCGGTTGCCGGTGCGAGTGGATACGCCGGTGGCGAAGTGTTGCGTCTGCTGCTGAACCACCCCGAATACCGAGCCGGGCGCCTCGAGATCGGGGCGCTGACCGCCGGATCCAACGCGGGCACCGCGCTGGGCGCGCTCCAGCCGCATCTGCTGCCGCTGGCCGACCGGATCCTGCAGGAAACCACCCCCGAGGTCCTGGCGGGCCACGACATCGTCTTCCTCGGCCTGCCGCACGGTCAGTCCGGCGCCATCGCGCAGGCCCTGCCCGAGTCGACGGTGATCATCGACTGCGGCGCCGACTTCCGGCTCACCGACGCCGCCGCCTGGGAGAAGTACTACGGCAGCGCGCACGCGGGCAGCTGGCCCTACGGCCTGCCCGAGCTGCCCGGCGGCCGGGCCGCGCTCACCGGCGCGCGGCGCATCGCCGTGCCCGGCTGCTACCCGACCGTGTCGAGCGTCGCGCTGGCCCCGGCCATCGCCGCGGGCATCATCGAGCCGACCGTGAACGTGGTCGCCATCAGCGGCACCTCCGGCGCGGGCCGCAAGCTCGACGTCGGTCTGCTCGGTTCCGAGGTGATGGGCAGCGTCCGCGCCTACAGCATCGCGGGCGCGCACCGGCACACCCCTGAGATCGCGCAGAACCTGAAGGCGGCGGGCGGCGTCGACGTCGCGGTGTCGTTCACCCCCGTTCTCGCCCCGATGCCGCGCGGCATCCTCGCGACCTGCACCGCCCCGGTGAAGGTGGACGAGGCCGAGGCGCGCGCGGTCTACGACAAGGCGTACGCCGACGAGCCGTTCGTGCATCTGCTGCCCGAAGGCGTGCTGCCGCAGACGGGTTCGGTGCTCGGCTCCAACGCCATCACCCTGCAGGTCGCGGTCGATACCGACGCGGGGCTGCTCGTGGTGATCGGCGCGATCGACAACTTGACCAAGGGCACCGCGGGCGCCGCGGTGCAATCGATGAATCTGGCCGTCGGATTCGACGAGACCGCAGGACTTTCCACCGTAGGAGTGGCACCGTGACGACCCCTGATCCGCACACGACGGACCATGGCAATTTGATCCACACCCAGGGCGTCACCGCCCCGCTCGGCTTCCGCGCCGCGGGCATTGCGGCCGGAATCAAGGCCAGCGGCAAGCCCGATCTCGCGCTGGTGCTCAACGAGGGCCCCGAATACGCCGCGGCGGGAGTGTTCACCAGCAATCAGGTGAAGGCCGCGCCGGTGCTGTGGTCGCAGCAGGTGCTCACGTCCGGTCGCGTGCGCGCGGTCATCCTGAACTCGGGCGGCGCGAATGCCTGCACCGGCCCCGGCGGTTTCCAGGACACCCACCGCACTGCCGAGGAACTCGCTGCGGCACTGAGCAATTGGGGCACCGAGACCGGCGCGGGCGAGATCGCGGTCTGCTCGACCGGCCTGATCGGTGACCGGCTGCCGATGGACAAGCTCATCCCCGCCGTCACCGAGATCGTGCACGAGATGGGCGGCGGCATGTCGGGCGGCTCCGATGCCGCGCACGCCATCATGACCACCGACACCGTGCCGAAGGAATCGGCGTTCCACCACGAGGACAAGTGGAACGTCGGCGGCATGGCCAAGGGCGCGGGCATGCTCGCGCCGTCGCTGGCCACCATGCTCGTCGTGCTCACCACCGACGCCGTGGCGACCCCCGACCAGCTCGACCAGGCGCTGCGCAAGGCCACCAAATACACCTTCGACCGGCTCGACGTCGACGGTTCCTGCTCCACCAACGACACCGTGCTGCTGCTGGCCAACGGCGCCAGCGGCGTCGCCCCGTCGCAGGAGGACCTCGACGCCGCCGTCTTCACCGTGTGTGACGACCTGGCCGCCCAGCTGATGGCCGACGCCGAGGGTGTCACCAAGCGGGTGCGGGTCACCGTCACCGGCGCGGCCTCCGAGGAGGAGGCGCTGACCGTCGCCCGCGCCGTCGCCCGCGACAGCCTGGTCAAGACCGCGCTGTTCGGATCGGACCCGAACTGGGGCAGGGTGCTCGCCGCCGTCGGCATCGCCCCGGTGACGCTGGACCCGAACCGGATCGCGGTGTCGTTCAACGGCAATCCGGTCTGCGTCGACAGTGTCGGCGCGCCCGGCGCCCGCGAGGTCGACCTGTCCGGCGAGGACATCGACGTGCTGATCGAACTCCATGTCGGTGACGGCACCGCGATGGTGCGCACCACGGATCTCTCGCACGCCTACGTCGAAGAGAATTCGGCGTACAGCTCATGAGCAGCGGTGTGGTGCAGTCGCTTTCGGCGCTGGACAAGGCGCATGTGCTCGCCGACGCGCTGCCGTGGCTGCAGAAGTTCCGGGACAAGGTCGTGGTCGTGAAGTACGGCGGCAACGCCATGGTCGACGACGAACTCAAGGCCGCCTTCGCCGCCGACATGGCGTTCCTGCGCACCGTCGGCGTGCACCCGGTGGTCGTGCACGGCGGCGGCCCGCAGATCAACGCGATGCTGAAGAAGCTCGGCATGGCGGGCGAGTTCCGCGGCGGCTTCCGCGTCACCACCCCCGAGGTGATGGACGTGGTGCGGATGGTGCTGTTCGGCCAGGTCGGGCGCGAGCTCGTCGGGCTGATCAATGCGCACGGGCCGTACGCGGTCGGCATCTCCGGGGAAGACGCGCACCTGTTCACCGCGACCCGGCGCACCGTCACCGTCGAAGGCGTCGCCACCGACATCGGGCTGGTCGGTGACGTCACCGAGGTCAACCCGGGTGCCGTGCTCGACCTGATCGACGCGGGACGGATCCCGGTGGTCTCCACCATCGCCCCCGACGCCGACGGCGTGGTCCACAACATCAACGCCGACACCGCCGCCGCCGCGCTGGCGGAGGGGATCGGCGCGGAGAAGCTCGTCGTCCTCACCGACGTCGAGGGCCTCTACACCGACTGGCCCGACCGCGCCTCGCTGACCAGTGAGATCGACGCGACGGCGCTGGCGGAGTTGCTGCCGCGCCTGGATGCGGGCATGGTGCCGAAGATGGAAGCGTGCCTGCGCGCCGTCCAGGGCGGGGTGCCCAGCGCCCACGTCATCGACGGACGGGTGCCGCATTCGGTACTACTGGAGTTGTTCACCGGAGAAGGAATCGGAACGATGGTGACCGCATGAGTGAAGTAGAGAAGCTGCAGCAGCGGTGGTCGGCCGCGATGATGAACAACTACGGCACCCCGAAGGTCGCGCTGGTGCGTGGCGCCGGCGCGGTGGTCTACGACGCCGACGGCAAGCGCTACGTCGATTTCCTCGGTGGCATCGCGGTGAACAGCCTCGGCCACGCCCACCCGGCCATCCTGGAAGCGGTCACCCAGCAGCTGGGCACGCTCGGCCATGTGTCGAACATCTATGCCAGCGAGCCGGTGATCGAGCTGGCCGAGAAGCTGCTCGCGCACTTCGGCGACGGTGAGGGCAAGGCGTTCTTCTGCAACTCCGGCACCGAGGCCAACGAGGCCGCGTTCAAGATGGCCCGGCTGACCGGCCGGTCCAAGATCGTCGCCGCGGAGGAGGCCTTCCACGGCCGGACCATGGGAGCGCTCGCGCTGACCGGTCAGGCGTCGAAGCGGGAGCCGTTCGCGCCGATGCCGCCCGGCGTCGTGCACGTGCCCTACGGTGACGCGGACGCGCTCGAGCGGGTCGTCGACGCCGACACCGCCGCGGTGTTCCTCGAGCCGATGATGGGCGAGAGCGGCGTGGTCGTCCCGCCGTTCGACTACCTGGCGCGGGCGCGGGAAATCACCTCGCGGGCGGGCGCTTTGCTGATCCTCGACGAGGTGCAGACCGGAATCGGCCGCACTGGAACGTTTTTCGCGCATCAGGCGGCGGGCATCGTGCCCGATGCGATCACCCTGGCCAAGGGCCTCGGCGGTGGCCTGCCGATCGGCGCCGTACTGGCGCAGGGCCGGGCCGCCGAACTGCTCACCCCCGGCCTGCACGGGACGACCTTCGGTGGCAACCCCGTGTGCGCCGCGGCGGCGCTGGCGGTGCTGCGCACGATCGACTCCGAAGGCCTTCTCTCCCATGTGGAATGGGTCGGCAAGAAGCTCACTGACGGTATCGCGCTGCTCGAGCACCCCGAGATCGATCATGTGCGTGGCGCGGGTCTGCTCATCGGCATCGTGTTGAAGAACGACATCTCGGCCTATGTGGACGAGCGGGCGCGGGAGGCGGGCTACCTGATCAACCCCGCCAAGCCCAACGTGATCCGGTTGGCTCCGCCCCTGGTGCTCACCGAAACCCAGGCCGACAATTTCGTCGCCGACCTGCCCGGGATCCTCGACAAGGCCGCCGCCGATGCCGACGAACGAGCCGAGCAGCACCGCAACCCGGATGCGAAGGGAGCGAGTAAGTGACCCTGCGCCACTTTCTGCGCGACGACGACGTGACCCAGGCCGAACAGGCCGAAATCCTCGCCATCGCCGCGGAATTGAAGAAGGATCCGTTCGCGCACCGGCCGCTCGACGGCCCGCGGGGTGTCGGGGTGATTTTCGAGAAGAACTCCACCCGCACCAGGTTCTCGTTCGAGCTCGGCATCGCCCAGCTCGGCGGGCACGCGGTCGTCGTCGACGGCCGTGACACCCAGCTGGGCCGCGAGGAAACCCTCGGTGACACCGGCAGTGTCCTGTCGCGCTATGTCGACGCCATCGTCTGGCGGACCTTCGAGCAGTCCCGTCTCGACGAGATGTCGGTCACCGCGACAGTTCCCGTGGTGAACGCGCTGTCCAACGAGTTCCATCCCTGCCAGGTGCTCGCCGATCTGCAGACGATCACCGAACGCAAGGGCGTTCTCGCGGGCCTGAACCTCACCTACTTCGGTGACGGCGCCAACAATATGGCGCATTCGCTGCTGCTCGGCGGCGTGACGGCGGGCATGAACGTGACCGTCGCCGCTCCCGCCGGGTTCGAGCCGCTGCCGTGGATCCTGGACGCCGCCGCCAAGCGGGCCGCCGAGACCGGGGCGACCGTGTCGGTCACCCACGATCCGGTGGCCGGTGCGACGGGCGCCGACGTGCTCGTCACCGACACCTGGACCTCGATGGGCCAGGAGAACGACGGCCTCGATCGCGTCGGACCGTTCCGGCCGTTCCAGGTCAACGAGGCGCTGCTCGCCGCCGCCGATCCGGAAGCCATTGTGATGCACTGTCTTCCGGCGCACCGTGGCGAGGAGATCACCGACGAGGTGCTCGACGGCCCGCACAGCGTGGTCTGGGACGAAGCCGAGAACCGGCTGCACGCCCAGAAGGCGCTGCTGGTCTGGCTGCTCGCGAAAGCCGCCGCGTGAGACCGCGAACCGGGGCCGGCGCGGAGGCCCGGCGATGAGCACGGCACCCGAGAAGGGCTCGCCCGCCATCGCCCGTACCCGCGCCGGCCGCCAATCGCGCATCGTGGAACTGCTGTCCGCGCATTCGGTTCGCAGCCAAACCGAACTCGCGACGTTGCTGGCCGCCGAGGGCATCGAGACCACCCAGGCGACCCTGTCGCGTGACCTCGACGAACTCGGCGCGGTGAAACTGCGTGCCGCCGACGGTGGCGCGGGCGTCTACGTCGTCCCCGAGGACGGCAGCCCCGTCCGCGGCGTCACCGGCGGCACCGGCCGCCTCTCCAAACTCCTCGGCGACCTCCTGGTCTCCACCGACGCCAGCGGCAACCTCGCCGTCCTGCGCACCCCACCCGGCGCCGCCCACTTCCTGGCCAGCGCCCTCGACCGCGCCGCCCTGCCCTACATCGTCGGCACCATCGCCGGCGACGACACCATCGCCGTCATCGCCCGCGAGCCCCTCACCGGCGCCGAACTAGCCGCGGAAATCGAACGCCTGGCCTGATCAGGTCAGGGTTGTGCAGCCTGCGCTGTTGTCCAACGATGGACGCATAAAGTTAGGTAACGATGCTGCTCAGCTAACGCTGACCGCGCAGAACGTCGACTATTCCCTGGTGGCGCCAGGGGGCCAGATGATGTCGACGGGGATGTCGAGGGTGCGGGCGAGGGCGACGACGGTGGCGGTGCCGCCGCGGGCGCCGTGGTCGCCGTCCCAGACTGCGATCAGGCGGTCGCAGTCTTCGAGGAGGACGCGGTTGGCTGCTTCGTAAGCCACTCGGCCCGCGTCGTCGAAGTCCATCACGCGCACCGTGTCGGCCTGGGCGTGGAGTTCGTCGAAGCGGGGGAGGTCGTCGGGCTTCACCTGGGCTGTTCGATAGTTCCGGGAGGGCAGCACTACCTCCAGGCGGCCGCCGAGGTGGAGTACGGCCTCCGCGAAGACCGAGTCCGCGCCGCGGGCGAGGCAGGTGATGCCGACCAGGTCGGGGATATCGGCGAGGAGGGCCGACAGGGCGTCCCGGACCAGGGGTTCGGTGGCGGCGCTGATGTTCATGTGTCCGGTGACGCTGATCCGCATTCGCCCATCATGCCGGGTGCCCGACGGTTGGTGTCGGCGCGCTGGTCCGTGGATCGGTCAGCACGTGACAAAACGGCCGCCGTGACATGCCAGAGCAGCAGATAGATCGTCCAGGTGCAGCCCAGGCCCTGGGCTGCACCGACGATCGTGTGTCGGATGAGGTCGTAGGTGCTGGTTCGGGCGACCGGGTCGTCGACGGCCGAGGCGGCAGCGGCTACCGGTGCGAGGAGGAGAATGGTGAGGACCGCGCGGCGCCACGGGGCGGGCATGGTGGGTGGGTGCCGGCGAGTACGGCGAACGAGGAGGCAGGCGAGCACTGCCGTGCCGACCAGCGACGAGGCGTAGCCGAGCACGTTGTAAGCCTTGTGTGGTTCGAGAACCGGAGCGCGCAACAGATCCCAGTGCTGGACCGCGAAACCTGCTGTCTGGGTGAAGGAATCCCACATGATATGGGTCATCGCGCCGAGAACGAGAGCGATGATCGTCGACGATGCTCGACCCCAGGTGCCGGAATGAACCGGTGCGGGCAGTATTGCTCGACAGGGGAGAAGGGCGGCAGCAGGCCCGGCGGAGAGCCGGAAGGCCGACAGCAGCGCCAGCCCGATCACCAGATCCCAGCCGAGGACGCCGAGCGGCGAGTGGGTCATGCTGCCGCTGACCGGAATCGGCAGATAGTAGACGACATCCGGGGCCACCGATCCGGCGATCAACGCCGGCAATGGAAGGAATCGGCGAAACGGCAGCACAACCAGCGGATGGGCGAGCGTGAACGGCACCGGCTCAACGTATTCGGCGAATGCGGAGATGCTGTGGCGCACGTGTGGAGAGTTTGTCGCGCCGCGCGACGATGCCGGGTGAGGTGGCCGAATTCAGTTCGGCGACAACCGCCGCCAGGTCCAGTCGACGCGGATGTCGAGCGGTGAGTCGGGGGTGACCATCCTGGGGTCGGTGTTCACGCCGTCGGGCGGGCCGGATTGGGCCTCCACCGACAGCGATTCCTCCGGCAGGGTCCAGACGACCACGTCGGGAACCCGGCTGGTGATCGTGAATTCGAGGAAGCCGGGCCAGGTCAGGCGAACGAGGACACCGTCGGGCATGCCGAAACAGTCGTCCCACGGTGGCGGGGTCGGCGGGATGTGGCGGCCGGTGGGCAGGTAGTCCGCGCCGCGCTCGTACTGCCAGTCCGGCCGGAAGTCGAGCGCGAGCGGTCCGGTGGCAGGCGGCACCTCGCGCAGGAACCACGGATGCCAGCCGCCCTGTGCGGGGAAGGGCTCGTGGTCGGTGGCGATGTGCAGCGACAGCGTGAGACCGGTGTCGGTGAGGGCGAACGTCTGGGTGACGGTGCCCGCGAACGGCCATGGGTCGGTCAGCCGGTGCCGCAGCGTCGCCTCGGTAGCCGAAGCGGTGACGACCTCCCACGCGCCGTCGCGGGCGGTGCCGTGGATGCTGTGCGGCGGATGGTTGATCGGCATGCGGTAGGTCTGGTCACCGACGGTGAAGCTGCCGTACCCCAGCCTGCCCGCCCATGGCGCCATGACGAAACAGCCGGTCCCCGGGTCCTGCCGCAGCAGTTCGGTGCCGTCGACGGTGAGGCTGTGCAGCGCGCCGCCGTCCCCTGGTGCGATGACGAGTCCTGCCTTGCCTGCGTCGAGCTGCACGTCGTCGTCGGCCATGCCGGGGAGGCTAGCGGCACGCTCAGGTCGGTGGCGGGAGCCCACGCCGGGTCAGTTGAACGGGTACTGACCGCCGCCGGCGCCGCCGCCCGGATTGTTCGGAGTCGCGATGTCGATGATGTCCTGCACCAGTTCGACGACGGCACGGCCGACATCGAGCACGCCGTTGCCGAGGGTGGAGAATTCCTGCGCGATGTAGTGGAGCATCTTGTTCGTCCTCACTTGTGGCGAGCCGAATAGTGCTCTCCCAGAGTGCCACACGTGGACGCGACGGTGTCGGGTGTCGAGCGATCCGAGGTGGCGCCGAAAAGTTCTTGCACCGGGCTACGCGCAGTTCGGGCCGTATATTCCCGGTGTGCCACAAACTTTCGATCCGGACCGCTTCGAGCCGATACCCGATCCAAGAAGTTCCGATGAGGTGTGGCCGGAGATGGCATGGCCCGTGCCCGCCGATGCGGTGCTCGCCGGTGACATCGTGCAGTTGACCGTCACGAATCCCGAAGCCGATGCCGGCGAGCTCTTCGCAGCGCTGGACCACGATGTGGCGTGGGCGCATGTTCCAGGGCGGCCGCGCGATCCCCGCCACTTCGAGGACATCCTGCGTGACCTGGGCGCATCGGGTGAGTGGCAGCTGTGGACGGTGCGTGCTTGCCGGGCGATCGGTGACCGGCCGGCCGGAGCGGTCATCGGCGTGACCGCCTACCTGGACGTCCATCAGCGCGATGCCTGGCTCGAGATCGGCTTCACCGTCTACACGCCGTCTGTCTGGGGCACCGCGGTCAATCCGGAAACCAAACTGCTGCTGCTGGCGTATGCCTTCGATACTCTCGGGGTCGGCAGGGTGCAGCTGAAAACCGATGTGCGCAACCAGCGTTCGCAGCAGGCGATCGCACGGCTCGGCGCCCGCTACGAGGGCACCCTCCGTCGGCATTTTCGCCGCAGCGACGGCACCGTGCGTGACAGCGTGCTGTTCTCGATCACCAGCGAGGACTGGCCCCGGGTGCGGGCGTCGCTCGACAGCCGCCTGCAATCGACCCGGTGATCAGGAAGCGAGGAAGTTCAGGATCGCCAGCGCCAGGGGTGCGGAGAGATCGAAGAGGACCCGCCCGATGGCAAGGCCGGCGGTGGCGCCGGATTCGTAGTGGTCGGACAGAAATTGCAGGATCGCGTCCTCCATGATGTGCTCCCTGTGCTGGTACGGACTCGGCGGGTCAGGCGAAGTAGCCCTGGAGGATCGGCGTACCGAGATCGATGACCAGCTTGGCGACCGTCAACCCGAAATTGCCGAGTCCGATGACAACGGCCCCGATCAGGTCATAGTTCGCCTCGGCGAAATCACGTAGCTGCTGCATGTTCACTCCTCGACCCCGACCGATGGCTGGTTGTGTGACCAGCGTCTCACAGAAGGTGCTTGCTGCCAAGTTGCTGCTGCAATGTATCCGCAGGTGGCGGGCGATTTCAGTGGGGATGCCCGGCGCGATTCGAGGCGGCGCTACCCCCGGGTATGAATGAGATTGCATTATCGTGCATAATCATTTGCAGCAGCGGCGCGAGCCGAACCGGCGGCCGGAGCATTCATACTGCTCGAGGCAGCCCGTGCAGATGACGTACACACTTCGAGGAGCACAACAGACATGTCCGATCGCGTCGTACTCGCCTACTCCGGTGGGCTTGACACCTCCGTCGCCATCAGCTGGATCGCGAAGGAGACCGGTTCCGAGGTGGTGGCCGTGGCCATCGATCTGGGCCAGGGTGGCGAGGACATGAACGTGGTGCGCCAGCGCGCACTGGACTGCGGCGCCGTGGAGGCCATCGTGGTCGACGCGCGCGACGAGTTCGCCGACGAGTACTGCCTGCCCACCATCCAGGCCAACGCCATGTACATGGGGCAGTACCCGCTGGTCTCGGCCATCAGCCGCCCGCTGATCGTCAAGCACCTGGTCGAGGCCGCGAAGTTCCACAACGCGACCACCGTCTCGCACGGTTGCACCGGCAAGGGCAACGACCAGGTCCGCTTCGAGGTCGGCATCGGCGCCCTGGCGCCCGACCTGGAGGTCATCGCCCCGGTCCGCGACTACGCCTGGACCCGCGAGAAGGCCATCGCCTTCGCCGAGCAGAACAACCTGCCCATCAACGTCACCAAGAAGTCGCCGTTCTCCATCGACCAGAACGTGTGGGGCCGCGCCGTCGAGACCGGCTTCCTCGAGGACCTGTGGAACGCGCCGACCAAGGACGTCTACGACTACACCGCCGACCCGACGGTGAACTTCGAGGCGCCCGACGAGGTCATCATCACCTTCGACAAGGGTGTGCCGGTCGCCATCGACGGCCGTCCCGTCACCGTGCTGCAGGCCATCGAGGAGATGAACACCCGCGCCGGTCGCCAGGGCGTCGGCCGCCTCGACATGGTCGAGGACCGGCTCGTCGGCATCAAGAGCCGCGAGATCTACGAGGCGCCGGGCGCCATCGCGCTGATCACCGCGCACCAGGCGCTGGAGAACGTCACCATCGAGCGCGAGCTGGGCCGCTACAAGCGCCAGGTCGAGCAGCGCTGGGGCGAGCTGGCCTACGACGGCCTGTGGTTCTCCCCGCTCAAGCGCGCCCTGGACGCCTTCGTGCAGGACACCCAGCAGCATGTCACCGGCGACATCCGGATGGTGCTGCACGGCGGTTCGGCCGTCGTCAACGGACGCCGCTCCGAGCAGTCGCTCTACGACTTCAACCTGGCCACCTACGACGAGGGCGACACCTTCGACCAGTCGCTGGCCAAGGGCTTCGTGCAGATCCACGGCCTTTCGTCGAAGGTCGCCGCCCGCCGCGACCTCAACCAGAAGTAAAAGTAGGAAGTAGCAAGGCTCCTCCGCCTCCCCGTGACTTTGCCGGTCGTGGGGAGGCGGCCGCTCTTCCTATCGGGCTCACCTGAAGCGCCGCGCCTGTTCGGGCGTACCCGGTGAGTTACCCATGTTCTCGCTAGATCAGGCGGCAACCGTAGGCTCGATGCGGTTGCCCTTCTGTGCGCGGCAGCCGTTCTGCGCCGTAACCGCCGACACCCAGGAGAGGGCACACGATGACCCACAGTGGAACCAACGAAGGTGCGCTCTGGGGTGGGCGATTCGCGTCCGGCCCGGCCGAGGCGATGGCGGCGCTGAGCAAGTCGACCCATTTCGACTGGGCGCTGGCTCCCTATGACATCCGCGCCTCCAAGGCGCACGCCCGGGTGCTGCACAAGGCAGGTCTGCTCTCCGACGACGACCTGACCGGCATGCTGACCGGCCTGGACGCGCTCGCCGCCGACGTCGTCTCGGGCGCCTATGGTCCCGCCGACTCCGACGAGGACGTGCACGGTGCGCTCGAGCGTGGCCTGATCGAGCGGGTCGGCACCGAGCTCGGTGGTCGGCTGCGGGCAGGCCGTTCGCGCAACGACCAGGTGGCCACCCTGTTCCGGATGTGGCTGCGTGACGGTGTGCGCCGGGTCGCCGCCGGTGTGCTCGACGTGGTCGACGCGCTCGTCGCCCAGGCCGCCGCCCACCCGGACGCGGTGATGCCGGGCAAGACCCACCTGCAGGCCGCGCAGCCGGTGCTGCTCTCGCATCACCTTCTCGCCCACGCGCATCCGCTCCTGCGCGACCTGGAACGCCTGCGCGATTTCGACAAGCGCGCCGCCATCTCGCCGTACGGTTCGGGCGCACTGGCCGGTTCCTCGCTGGGCCTCGATCCCGAGCAGATCGCCACCGAGCTGAATTTCGCTGCGTCGGCGGCCAATTCGATCGACGCCACCTCCTCGCGCGATTTCGCCGCCGAGGCCGCCTTCGTGCTCGCCATGATCGGCGTCGACCTGAGCCGGATGGCCGAAGAAGTCATCATCTGGAGTACACCGGAATTCGGCTACGTCACCCTGGCCGACGCGTGGTCGACCGGGTCGTCGATCATGCCGCAGAAGAAGAACCCGGACGTCTCCGAGCTGACCCGCGGCAAGGCGGGCCGCCTGATCGGCAACCTGACCGGTCTGCTGGCCACGTTGAAGGCGCAGCCGCTGGCCTACAACCGGGACCTGCAGGAGGACAAGGAACCCCTGTTCGACTCGGTCGCCCAGCTCGAACTGCTGCTGCCCGCGATCGCGGGCCTGGTCGGCACCCTCACCTTCCACACCGACCGGATGGCCGAACTCGCCCCCGCCGGATTCACTCTCGCCACCGACATCGCGGAATGGATGGTGCGCCAAGGTGTTCCGTTCCGTGTCGCCCACGAGGCTGCCGGTGCGTGCGTGCGGGCCGCCGAGGCACGTGGTGTCGGCCTCGATGAGCTGACCGACGAGGAGTTCGCCGCCGTCGACCCGTCCCTGACCGCGGGCGTCCGCGACGTCCTCACCGTGCAGGGCTCGATCGCCTCCCGCAATGCCCGCGGCGGCACGGCAGGCGTCCGCGTCGCCGAGCAGCTCGACGAGGTCCGCAAGAACGCCGAAGACGCCCGCGCCTGGCTGCGCTGACTACTGGGCGGCTGGTTGGCTAGTCTGCGGCCATGACCCTGCTCTTCCTGGCGCTGGCCATCGCCACCGAGGTAACGGCGACGGTGTCGCTGAAACTGTCGGAAGGCTTCACGAAACTGGTGCCCTCGATCGTCGTCGTGATCGGCTATGGTGCCGCGTTCTTCTTCCTGTCCCAGGCGTTGAAGCGGGGGATGTCGATCGGGGTCGCCTATGGCATCTGGTCGGCGGTAGGGGTCGCCGCGATCGCGGCGATCGGTGTGCTGTTCCTCGGGGAGCGGCTCACCCTGATCCAGGTCGGGGGAATCGGGCTGGTGATCCTCGGGGTGCTCGCTCTGGAACTCGGTGGCGCGCACTGATTCTGGAGTCGTGCGCTGTCTCGGGAAGGGGCGCTGCGGCCCCTCGGGTCGCCGAGGCAACCGGCGGCTATAGCTCCGCGTGGACTCGGAATCCGGCGTCGCGGAGCGCGTCCAGGACGTCGTCGCGGTGGGCCGGGCCGCGTGTTTCGACGGTGAGCGAGACCTCGACCTCGTCGACAGCCAGCCACATGCCGGTGCGGGAGTGGACGATGTCGACCACGCTCGCGCCCGCGCGGCCGACGACGCCGAGCAGTGCGGACAGTGCGCCGGGGCGGTCGGCGATGGTGACCCGCATGGCCAGATAGCGGCCCGCCGCGCTGAGACCGTGGCCGATCACTCGCGTGAGCAGCAGCGGGTCGATATTTCCGCCGGACAAGATGGTGACGACCGGGCCGGGCAGGTCGCCGAGGTTGGTGGCCAGCAGCGCGGCGACACCCGCCGCACCCGCGGGTTCGACGATGAGTTTGGCCCGTTCGAGACACAGCAGCAGCGCCTTCGACAAGGAGTCCTCGTCGACGGTGACGATCTCGGACACCAGCTCGGCGACGTGGGCGAACGGCACCGCACCCGGTTGCCCGACCGCGATACCGTCGGCCATCGTCGACATGCGCGGCACCCGAATCGGCTTGCCCGCCGCGAGCGAATCCGGCCACGCGGCCGCCTCGGCCGCCTGCACACCGATCACCCGAACCCGCGGCGCCACCGCGTGCAATGCCACCGCGACACCCGCGAGCAGTCCACCACCACCGGTCGGCACGACGACCGTGCCCACATCGGGAACCTGCTCGAGGATTTCCAGGGCGACCGTCGCCTGTCCGGCGACGATATCGGGATGATCGAACGGGTGGATCAGCGTCGCCCCGGTGCGCTCGGCGAATTCCTGTGCGGCGAGCAGGGATTCGTCGATGGAGTCGCCCGCCAGATGCACCTCGGCGCCATAGGCGCGCGTCGCGACGAGCTTCGGCAGCGACACTCCGACCGGCATGAACACCGTCGAAGTGATCCCGAGCTCCGCCGCCGACCATGCCACGCCCTGCGCGTGATTGCCCGCGCTGGCCGCCACCACACCGCGCGCCCGCTCGGCCGCGGGCAGGTTCGCGATCCGGTTGTAGGCGCCGCGCGGCTTGAACGACCCGGTGCGCTGCAGGTTCTCGCATTTGAGCAGCACCTGCGCACCGACCCGCTCCGACAACACCCGCGACCCCACAGTCGGCGTACGCCGAATCACGGGTGCGAGCAGCCGCGCGGCCGCCTCGATCCGCTCGAGCCCGACGATCTCCATGGGCCGAACGTACCGCCCTGAGTGTCGCCGGCGAGGTCAGAAGGAGTTGATAGCTTCCTGCTCGATGTCGTAGGTTTCGAACACCGTGATGAGTTGGGTGATCATGAGGATATCCCGAACACGGTCGGGCAAGCTGACCAGTTTGAGTGTCCCGCCGTTGTTGGTGACGGTCGTGTAGCTCGCTACCAATTCGCCGAGTCCAGAGGAATCGATGCGACGCACAGCTGCGAGGTTCAGCAGGATCTGGTTCTTCCCGGTGTCGATCAGATGCCGGATCTTCTCCCTGAGCTGAACGTCGCCCACACCGATGTCGAGATTCCCGGTCAGATCCAGGATGGTGACGCCGTTGACGCTACGCTCTTTGATCTCCATGGAACCCTCCTCTTTGTGGTGGTACTCCCTCCGCGACGGAGCGGGGGAGCTTGGTACGCAGGGTGAGTGTGAACCGCCCGTTCGGACCGTGGGCGGCCTCGAGGGAATCGACGACTGCGCGCATGAGAAGCACACCCCGCCCCGACGCGCGGAGCACGCTGTCGGGGAGGCGCGGATCGGGCACGGTATCAGGGTCGAATCCCGGTCCTTGGTCGCTGATCTCGATCAGTAGTTCATCGTCCTCGATATCGAGGGTGATCCCGACCGTGGCGTCCGGAATACCGGCGCCACCGTGTTCGATCGCGTTGACCACCGCTTCGTGTACTGCGAGTTCGATCGGCCAGACCGCGGAATCGTCGCCCCACAGGCCGTGCAGGATCGGCGTGAGTTGGGCGTGCGCTCGTTCGATCTGCTCTTGTCGACTACCGATGACGACACACAGCGGCAGTGTGGCGCCGGCATCGACTCGATATGCCGAGCGTGTCACCGGAGATGCCGAGTTGCTCTGTCAGCCGCTGAGCCCTGCTGGTCGTTCGCCATCTGTGCACTCCTCGAGTCGAAGGTGTCAGAGTCGAGAACAATCATCAGAAAGCACGCACAAGGCTACAGCCAAGAACCCGATCACAACAGCCTGGTCAGCCGGTTACGGGTCGTGTCGCGGTGTTTCGAGCGCGGTGGGCGCGGGCGAGTGGAGGTGTGGCGATGCACCGGGTCTCAGCGGTGCCCGTCGGCCTTCGCGATGTTGTGGGCGGTGGTGCCGAGGCGAGTCAGGCGGGCGTCGCCGAGTGGGGTGAGTTTGCCGCCGAGGCGGTTGGTGACGAAGGCGAGGGACAGGCCGGTCTCGGGGTCGGCGAAGGCGCCGGAACCGCCGAGACCGAAGTGGCCGAAGGCCGAAATCGGGTCGGCCTTGGACGGTTTCATCGGAACACCGTGGAAACCGAGGGCCCACGGGATACGGAACGCCAGCACGTAATCCGGGGTGAAGACCTGGCGGGTGGCGACACGGCGGATCGAGCCGGGGTCGAGGATGCGGGTGCCGTCGAGTTCGCCGCCGTTGGCGAGTGCGGCGTAGACGCGGGCCAGGGCGCGGGCCGAGAAGACGCCGTTCACGCCAGGCATCACCGAATCGTGCACGCGCGGGTCGACGATGAGGTCGGCGAAACCGCGGGGCGTGGTTTCCGCGGCGGCGGCGTACCTGGTGCGGGTGAGCAGGTCCGAACCCCGGTCCCACTCCATGCCCGCCGCCCGCAGACGCGGGAAGGTGGTGGCGATGCGATGCCTTTCCTCTTTCGGCACCCGGAACCAGAGTTCTTCGGCGCCAAGGGGTTCGGCGAGTTCGGTGCGGACGACGTCGACGAACTCGCGCCCGGTCACCCGCCGCACCAGCTCGGCGGCCAGATGCCCGTAGCTGATGCCGTGGTAGCCGCTGGTGATCCGGTGCCGGGGGTCGGGGGTGGCCGCGCCCAGCGCGGCGGTGACGGCCTCGTCGTCGAGGAAGCGGTCGACGGGGCCGGGCAGCAGGCCGCGCAGCCGGTGCAGACCGGCGCGATGGGTGAGCACGTCGCGCACCGTGATGTGCGCTTTGCCCGCCGCGGCGAATTCGGGCCAGTATTCGGCCACCGCGGTGTCGTAGTCGAGCTGCCCGCGCTCGGCGAGCTGATGGATCACCGTGGAGGCCACGCCTTTTCCGGTGGAGAAGGCCAGCGCCACCGTGTCCGCGGCCCACGGCACGCCGGGGCTCGCGTAGCCTGCCCACACATCGACCACCGGCTCACCGTGCAGGTACACGCACAGGGCGCCACCGCCGTGCGACGGCTTGCGGAAGAGGCGGTCGAACATCGCGACCAAGCTGACGAAACGGCGATCCACCGACTGCGTTGTCGAAACTCCCATCGTTCGAGCATGCCACCCCGCCCATGGGACCGGTCGGTACGGTGATCGTTTCGCCGGGGGAGGGGAGCGGTCGTGACGCCGCCGTTCGCGCGGAACGGGAAGGGTCGGTTCAGGCGCGGACGGATTGCCCGGTCAGCGCGTTCAGCACGCCGTCGAGGTCGTCGACATCGACGACCAGGCGGGTGAAATCGGGCCCGTCGAGGTCGATACGCACCGCGCTGCCACCAAAAGTGGTGTCCCAGAACTCTTTCCGGCCCTTGCCCCGGTAGACGCCTGCGGCGATCACACCGGGGATGAAGGTGCCGGGAGCGCGCACCCACGGTGGGCGCAGGTCCACCTCGGCGGGGGTGATGCCGGTGATGGCGGCGCGGTCGATCACGACCTGCTGGCGCAGCGCGAGCAGTCGATGTCCGCCGAGTACATGGACCGTCACCGTGTCGTCGTTGATCTCGACCTCGACCATCGCTACCTCACTCACCTGCTGCGGAATCGTTCCCTGTCCAGAATGCGCGTTCGGCCTGGTCGGCGACTGTGGCGAGCCTGTGATTTCACCAAGAACCGTGAACATCGACAGATATAGATATGCGCATTGAACCTGTTTGTACCTCCTGGGATGGATGGGCAATGTGCCGGTCGAAAAACAGCAAGGAGGGAGAGGCTACGCCCGGTGCGCGGTGTGCGCGTGGTCGGCGATGTCGAGCACCTCGGCCAGCCACGGCGTGTACCTGCCGGGGTGGTCGGCCAGCTCGGCCCGCAGGGTGTGCGGGGCGATCCACGCCCACGCACCCACCTCGTCCGGATCGGGTTGCGGCGTCACATCGCCAACCACACCGATCAGGACATGGTCGTATTCGTGTTCGACCCGGCCCGTCGTCTCGTCGCCTGCGCGGTAACGGAAGGTCCCGACCTCGGCGAGGTCGGCCGCGAGACCGAACTCCTCGCGCAGCCGGATCGCCGCCGCCTCGAGCACCGGCTGACCGGGCGCGGGATGCCCGCAGCAGGTGTTGGCCCACTGCCGCGGGAAGCGGGTCTTCACCGCGGCGCGCTGCTGGATCAGCACGTGCCCGTTCCGGTCGAACAGCAGCACCGAGAAGGCGCGGTGGAGCGTGCCAGGTGGCCGATGGGCATCGGCCACCGAGCACGCTCCGATCGCAACACCGTTGTCGTCGACCACCTCGACGGGCATGGCTTCGCGGTCGGTCGACGGGTCGGCGAGCTGTTCGGTCACCTGGCTACCTTATCGGCGACGATCAGCAGGTACTGGAAGCTCCCCTCGCGATAGGCGGTGAGGAACGGCTGCTCGACGCCGGTGGCGAGCTCGGAATGGGTGCGCAGCTCCCAGTACGGGATGGTGTCGGGCGTGAGGTCGACGACGGTGGTGGGGATCAGTCCGTTGTCGGACAGCGCGCGGAAGTACTCGCTGCGTGGATGGATCATGCAGCCGTAGTGCGCGTCGATCCAGCTGACCGAGGCCGACCGGCCACCGGTGACGTCGTTGGAGCAGCCGGTGATGCACACATACCGGCCACCGGGTTCCAGGAGCCGGGAGAATTCGTCGAACAGGTCGAACAGATCGACGTACATGGTGGTCTCGTTGGTCCAGATGCCGCGCACCGACTCGTCGGCGAAGCCGGTGTCGAGCATGTTGCGGAAGTGGAACCGGACCTGGTCGGTGACACCGCGGGTCTCGGCCTGGTCGTTGGCGAAGCCGACCTGGTACTCGGAGATGGAGACACCGTCGACCTGGCAGCCGAAGCGTTCCGCGGCCATGAAACTGGTGCCGCCGCGCCCCGAGCCGCCGTCGACGAGGCGGTCGGCGGGCTGGATAGGGCCGAGATGGTCGAGCAGGTAGTCGGCCTGGGCGGTCTCGAGCCGGTGCAGTTCGCGCACGAGGCGGTCCTGCCTGGTCTGCTCGGGGCCCTCGATGACCGACCAGTCGGGCGTGCCGATGCCGTAGTGGTGGTGGTAGAGACCGTCGACCTCGCCCAGCTTGGTGTTGACCCGATCGTCGTTGGGGTTGTTGTTCCAGTACGCCGCGACGGAACGCTGGTAGGTGGTGCGCAGCACGGTGCGGTCGGTACGGGGGTTCGCGATGGTCATCGGTCGTCCTCTCCTGGTGCGATGTCGTGGTAGCGGCGGCTGTCGGCGTGCCAGGCGCGATTGCCGCCCATCCAGGCCCACAGGCCGGCCAGGAAGCGGCGCAGCTGGGGTGAGCCCGTTGCGGCGAGCGGGGCCGCTTCCCGTTCGAAGCGGTGCATCAGCTCGTCGTGGATCTGCGCGGTCCGCAGGACCGCGTCGGCGCGGCTGCAGCCCTCCTCGGCGGCGAGGACCGTCGGCAGGTTGAATTCCCTGCCTCCCGAAAGGTCCTCGCGCGCCATCGAATACAGGTCGTTCACCATCTGCGCGGCCAGTGCGGCAGTGGTGACGACCCGCCGGACGGCCGGATCGGTGTACTCCGGAGCACCGAGTTCGTAGCCGCCGACGGCGTCGATCGGCGCCATGCACGGCAGGAAACTGTGCGGCTGACGGTTGGTCAGGTACTCCCAGACCGGTGGCATCCGATCCGCCGCGCGCCAGCCCGCCTCGGCGCCGAGCGCGATGAACCAGCCCGCGATCTCGGTGCGCAGCCTGGCCAGCTGCGCCGGGCTCGCATACCCCGCCAGGCACGCGAACGACGTGCGGAACGCGCGCAGGATCGGATCGGCCTGCATGGCCTGTTCGAGCCGGGGTGCGTACTGCGCGGGCAGATGAGCCGGATCCATCGCGGCGGCGGCGAGCTCGAGCCGTGGCCCGAGCTCGGCGGCGGCGCTGGACGGTGTTCCGTCGGGTGCGGTGTCGCCAGGGGCGTCCTCCTCGCAGTAGTAGTCGTCGACCGACCATTCGGACACCGCGCAGCGGGCGGCGCCGAGGAGCAGGTCGGGGTCGTCGCAATCGGGATGGGCGAGCATGATCAGCCGACCGAAGTCGGCCTTGCCCAGCTCGTCGAGACGGCCCTCGTAGAGGCCGATTTCGGCAGCCCAGGCGAGTAGGCCGACATTCACGGCCTCGGCCAGCGCGGGATCGTCGCGTTCGGGTGGTGGACAGTAGAGCGGCGGGATCGCTTGCCGTGCACCGGCTTGCGGGGTGGGTGGGGTGGCGCGCCAGAGCGAGGTCGTGCCGATCCCGGTGGGCCCGAGCAGGTGTCGCGGTTCGGGGGCGGACAGCTTCGGCGGCGAAATCCGGCGGGGGAGTGTGGCTGCCGCCGTACCGAGCCGGGGGAAGAGATCGGCAGGCGCCGTCGCGTCGTGCAGCAGGGCCGCCACCGTCGCGGCGAGCGCGGTGCCCGCGTGCGGGGCCGCTGCCCTGGTGAGGATCGACACGGCCCGCGCCGATCAGTCGGCCCGGCGCGCGACGAGCACGTCGTCGAGTACGCCGAGCGCGTCGGGGACCAGGACCGCAGCCGAGTAGTAGCAGCTCACCAGGTACGACATGATCGACTGATCGTCGATCTGCTTGAACCGGACATTCAGACTCGGCTCGTACTCGTCGGGAATGCCGGTCTGATGCAATCCGACGACGCCCTGGTCCTTCTCGCCGATGCGCATGGCCATGATCGAGGTCGTCTGGGTGCCGTTCACCGGGATCTTGCCGCACGGCAGAATCGGCACCCCGCGCCAGCCGGGAACCCGAGAGCCCTGGAACTCCACCGGATCGGGATACAGTCCGCGGCGCGAACATTCGCGGCCGAACGCGGCGATCGCCTTGGGATGGGCGAGGAAGAACTTGGTGCCGCGGCGCATGCTCAGCAACTCGTCCATGTCGTCGGGGGTCGGTGGGCCCGATTCGGTGGTGATGCGCTGCTTGAGATCGCAGTTGTGCAGCAGGCCGAAATCGGGATTGTTCACCAGGTCGTGCTCGCGCCGCTCGTAGAGCGCTTCGACGGTCAGGCGCAGCTGCTGGTCGATCTGGTTCATCGGGTCGTTGAACAGATCGGCGACGCGAGTGTGGATCCGCAGCACGCTCTGGGCCAGGCTGAGTTCGTATTGGCGAGGGCTGGCGTCGTAGTCGACGAAGGTGCCCTCGAGCAACGGTTCGCCGGAATGGCCGGAGGAGATCTCGATATCGGCCTCGCCCTTGGAATTCTGCGTCCGACGTGGTGTCTGGGCGGCCTCGGTGCGGATCCGGGCCAATGCGGGATTCATGTCGAGGAATTGTTCGAATGCTTGTCTTGGCAGGCAGAGAATGGTCGTCTTGGTCACCGTCTTCACGGTGTCCGGCCAGATCGCCGACGGGTCGGTGAGCATATCTTCGCCGTAATAGTCGCCGCCGGAGAGCATGCCGAGTTTCGTCGCCTCGCCGTATTCACCGGAACCCAGCCGGGCGAGTTTTCCGTGGACGACCAGAATGACCTGGTCCATCGGATTACCGAATTCGGCGACGACGGCGCCGGGATCGAGATCGTACTGCACGAAAGTATCGGCGAGCGGGCGCAGCAACTCGTCGTCGTCGACAGTGCGCAGGGCAGGCAGTTCGCGCAATTCCTGCGGGATCACCCTGGCGCGCGAGCCGTCGACGACGAACTCGACCTCGCCGTTGCCGACGGTGTGGGTGAGCCGGCGGTTGACGCGATAGATACCACCCGCGACCTGCACCCAAGGCAGCGCGCGCGACAGCCACCGGGAGCTGATCCCCTGCATCTGCGGCTCGGATTTGGTGGTGTGCGCCAGCTGTTGCGCCGCGCTGGTGCTGAGGCTCTTGCGAACGGAATTGTCTGTGGGCAGCGGCATTTCGATGGTCATGAAGTTCCTCACCTCGAGGCGGATTTCGGCACGGCCGATCAGCCTGTGCGGCGCGACGATGCGCGACAGGCTGGGGGTGGGTAACGATGTGAATCGAATGGTCCTGCGCGGAAGAAGCCGGGCGTGTGAAACGGTGTTACGCGAAATTGGATGCGTGCCAGTGTGTTCCGGACGAGAACGATGGTAGGGCGTCGAGCCGACGGTGTGCGGGCTAATCGGAAAAACATGGCTCTGACCGGGAGATCCGTTGCGCGGGAGGCGATTGCGTGGCGGCGAATGTCCTGGGATGAATCACCGACAGGCGCCGGATCGGCGGATGGTCGTTATCGTCGAATCATGTTCTTCGGCCCCGAGCCCGGCTGGAACGAGACCGTCGCGATGGTGCTCATCGTCGGCGTCGTGGTCTACGGTCTGCTCCTCGGGCTGATCGCGGCGGCCACCCACGAGTCCTACGATGCGGATCTTCCTGATCGCCGCGCTGGATTATCCGTTCCGCGGTGACCTGAGTGTGAGCAGCGAGCCGTTCGACAGTGTCTACGTCAGCGTGACGGGCCGCTGAACAGCGGGTGTGACCCGAATCGCCGGAACATGCGGCCTGTCACAGGCGACACATAATGGAGGTCCGGTGTGGTTAGCTCATATGAGCACATCGGGGTGTGTGAGGTGTGTCACTTTCAGTAGGGTAGGCCAGGTGGGAACGGTGGATATCAGTCCAAAAGGTGTGGTCGGTTCTATGCAGCGGTTGCTGGCTACCGCGCAGAACGGGCTGGAGGTGATCCGCTTCGGCGGATTGGCGCACGATGTCGAGTCCTCGCCCTTCGAGGTCGTCGAGCGCAGACGCATGTACCGGTTGCGTCACTACTTCCCCGACGATACGTCGGCGGGCCGTCCGGTGGCGTTGCTTGTTCCACCGTTGATGGTGAACGCCGACATCTGGGACGTGAACGCGGCGGGCGGCGCCGTCGGCATCCTGCACGCGAGCGGAATCGACTGCTGGGTCATCGATTTCGGTTCGCCCGCGACCGAGGAGGGCGGCTGGGAACGTGACCTGGCCGACCATGTGCTTGCGGTGAACTCGGCCATCGACACGGTCTGTGAGGCCACCGGCGCGCAGGTGCACCTGATGGGCTATTCGCAGGGCGGCATGTTCGCCTACCAGACCACCGCCTACCGGTACGGCAAGGGTGTGGCCTCCATCGTCACCTTCGGCAGCCCGGTCGACATCGTCGCGGGCATGCCGTTCGGGCTGCCCTACGGCGTGGTGTCCGAGGTCGCCGATTTCCTGGCCGACCACGTGATGCACCGGCTGCCGATCACCGAATCGATGGTGCGCATCGGCTTCCAGATGCTCGACCCGGTCAAGACCGCCAAGTCGCGGATCGACTTCCTGCTGCAGCTGCACGACCGGGAAGCGCTGCTGCCCAAGGAGCGTCAGCGCCGCTTCCTCAACAACGATGGCTGGGTGGGGTATTCGGGTCCCGCGGTCGCCGATCTGCTCAAGCAGTTCGTCGCGCACAACCGGTTGATGCTGGGCGGCTTCGTGATCCGCGATCACCCGGTCTCGCTCGCCGAGCTGAAGTGCCCGATCCTGGCGTTCGTCGGTGAGGTCGACGACATCGGCCAGCCCGCCGCGGTGCGCGGCATCGTGCGGGCCGCGCCCAATGCCGAGGTGTACGAAGCCAGTTTGGTGGCAGGGCATTTCGGGCTCGTCGCCGGTTCGATCGCGACCAACCACACGTGGCCGATGGTGCGCGAGTGGATCGAGTGGATGGAAGGCAACGGCACCCTGCCCGAGCAGATCGTCCCGATGCAGGAGCACGTGCCGAGCAACGCGCCCCGCACCGCGGCGACCCGGGTCGTGCACACCGCGGCCACCCTGGCCGAGGCGGGCGCCGGCGTCGGCAAGGCGCTGGAAGGCCTCGCCAGCAATACGATTCGCGGTTCGGTCGAGATGGCGGGGGAGGCGGCGCGCGCCCTGCCGCGGCTGACCCGGCTCGGGATGATCCAGCCGCACACCCGGATCTCACTCGGCAAGCTGCTCAACGAGCACGCCAAGCGGGCGCCGCAGAAGGATCTGTTCCTCTTCGACGACCGGGTGCACACCAATGCCGCGGTCGAGGTCCGCATCGACAATGTTGTGCGCGGGCTGATCTCCGTCGGCATCCGGCCGGCCAACCGGGTCGGCGTGGTCATGGAGACCAGGCCCAGTGCGCTGGCCGTGGTCGCCGCGCTCTCGCGCCTCGGCGCTGTCGCGGTGCTGCTCGCGCCCGGCGCCGAACTGGACCGGGCCATGGAGCTGACCGGCGTGCAGACGCTGATCACCGACCCGGAGAACCTGCGCACCGCCGCCGCGACGGGTGCGCGCGTGCTGGTGCTCGGCGGCGGTGACACCAGGCAGCTGATGGTGCCGACCGGCGATCGGGTGATCGACCTCGAGCAGATCGATCCGTCGCGGGTGCGGGTGCCTGCCTGGTTCCGGCCGAATCCTGGTCTGGCCCGCGAGCTCGCGTTCATCCTCGTCATCGGCACCGGTGACCGCCTCGAGGCCAAGTACATCACCAACCATCGGTGGGCGCTGTCGGCGTTCGGCACCGCCAGCGCGGCCGACCTCGACCGCCGCGACACCGTGTACTGCCTTGCGCCGCTGCATCATTCGTCGGGCCTGCTGGTGAGTCTGGGTGGGGCGATCGCCGGTGGCAGCCGGATCGCGCTGGCCAGGCCGATGGACATGGAGCCGGGCCGCTTCGCCGAGGAAGTGCACCGCTACGGCGTCACCGTCGTCACCTACACCTGGACGATGCTGCGCGACCTGCTCGACGCGCAGGTCTTCCCGGCGGGCCACAACCATCCGATCCGGCTGTTCATCGGCTCCGGCATGCCCGCCGGGCTGTGGCGGCGCACCGTCGAGCAGTTCGCCCCGGCCAGGGTGCTCGAGTTCTACGCCTCGATCGACGGCGACGTTGTGCTGGCCAATGTGCCCGGCGCCAAGATCGGGTCCAAGGGCAGGCCGGTGCCGGGCACCGCGCATGTCGAACTGGTCGCCTACGACCCGGTCACCGAGCAGATCCACGTCGGCGACGACGGCTTCGCGCGGCGCTGCGCCGACAACGAGCCGGGGCTGCTGCTCGGTAAGTCGGTCGACGGCGGTGACCTGTCCGACGGCGGACTGCGCGGGGTCTTCCGGGCCGGCGACGCCTGGTGGCCGACGGAGAACCTGTTCCGGCGCGACAGCGACGGCGACTACTGGCTCGTCGACCGCCGCGACACGGTGATCCGCACCGCCCGCGGTCCGGTGTTCACCCAGCCGATCGTGGACGTGCTCAACGACATCACCCCCGTCGACATGGAGGTCGCGTACGGGCTGAAGACCCCGTCGGGCATCCTGGCCGCCGCCGCGCTGAGCGTGCGCAAGGGCTTCAAGATCGAACCGGGCGATGTCACCGAGGCGATGCGGGCACTTGCCCGCGATCAGCGGCCCGATCTGGTCTACGTCGTCGACGAGATCCCGCGCAGCACCAGCTTCCGGCCCTCCGCCACGGCGGTTCAGGCCGCCGGTCTGCCCAAGGCTGGTCCGAACACCTGGATCTACAACCGGGAGACCGACGTCTACGAGGTGCTCACCGACGCCGCTGCCGCCGGGTTGTTCGGCGGTAACTGACGGGCGAGTGGGGTGGACGGCGGTCGGCCAACCACCCCACTGGAGCGACAACTCACCGGTGCGGGCCGGGTTACACCTGGTATTCGGTGACGGCGTCGATCACGCGGGTCAGCTGCGTCTCGCTCAGCAGCGGCCACAGCGGCAACCGCACGATCGTCGCGGAGAAATTCGCAGACCGTGTGCACGGCACCGGAGTCCGGCCGTACTTCAGGCCCGCCGGGCTCGAATCCAGCGGAATGTAATGGAACGGCGCCACGATGCCGCGCTCGGCGAGATGAGCGATGATGCCGTCACGGCTCTCCTCGGTCGGCATCCGCAGGTAGAACAGGTGCGCGGTGTGGCCGCGATCGGCGGGCACCGTCATCGGTCGCACATCGTTGCGGGCAGCCCAGTCCGGCAGTGCGGCCGCGTAGGTGTCCCACAC
The DNA here is from genome assembly GCF_042728775.1 of Nocardia sp. NPDC060259. Lineage (NCBI taxonomy): Bacteria > Bacillati > Actinomycetota > Actinomycetes > Mycobacteriales > Nocardiaceae > Nocardia > Nocardia sp. NPDC060259. The sequence goes on along the minus strand of NZ_JBHXAY010000020.1, from coordinate 15,972 downwards.
GCGGTGACGCTGCTGCTGGATGGTGTCGAACTCGGCCAGCTGCGCGTCCAGCACGGCCGCGTTCAGCTCGCTGGGCAGGTAGCTGGAGCCGATGTCCTGCCAGGAGTACTTGTCGACCTGGCCGCGCAGGAAGCGGGCGCGGTCGGTGCCCTTCTCCCGCATGATCTCCGCGCGGCCCATCAGGATCTCGTCCGAGAGCAGCAGCGCGCCACCCTCGCCGCAGTGCACGTTCTTGGTGTCGTGGAAGCTCTGCGTGCCCAGGGTGCCGATGGTGCCCAGTTGCCTGCCGCGCCACGTGCCGCCGAGGCCGTGCGCGTTGTCCTCGATGATCGCCACACCGTGCTGGGCGGCCAGCGCGAGCAACGGCTCCATGTCGGCGGCGACACCGCCGTAGTGCATGACGACGATCGCCTTGGTGCGGTCGGTGATCGCGGCAGCAGCGGCCGCCGGATCGATATTGCCGGTGGTCTCGTCGATATCGACGAACACGCAGGTCGAACCGCGCAGCGCCATCGCGGTCGCCGCCGAGGTGAACGCGAAACTCGGAACGATCACCTCGTCCTCGGGGCCCAGCTCGAGCAGCAGCGCGCCCAGCTCCAGCGCGTGCGTGCACGACGTGGTGAGCAGCGTGTGCCCGGCGCCGGTGATGGCCTTGATCTTGGCCGTCGCCGACTTGGTGAACTGACCGTCGCCGTGACTGTGATCGGATTCGAGCACGGTCAGCAGATTGGCGCGTTCAGCGGCGGCGCGGAACGGCCTGCTGAAGATGATCCGGTCGCTCACTCGTGGTGACCCTTCTCCGTCGCGGCTGCCGGTACCGCGGCGTCGACTCGATGGTTCACGGCCGGCGCATGCATCGTATCCGGGCGCGGTGTCGGGGTCTCGACGGTCAGGTACAGCGGCTTGCCGACCAGGATGTGCAGGGCCACACCGAGATATTCCGCGATCAGGCCGAGCGAGAACAGCGTCGCCCCCGAGCACAACAGCAGCACGACGATGATCGATGCCCAGCCCTCGGGATTGTCCTGCGTCAGCGCCTGCACGATGACAACCCCGGCCATGATCACGCCGGCCAGCGCCAGTGTCACCCCGAGCATGCTCACCAGGCGCAGACCGCGAGTGCCGCTGCACAGCACCATCTTCCAGAACAGCGAGAAAAGGCGGCGATAGTTGTAGCCGGACTCCTCGCGGCCCTCGGCGCGCAACACCACCGGCACCTGAACGGCTTTGCCGACCACCCAGGTCAGTGCCACATCCAGGTACACGCCGTTGGCCGCGACCTCGGCCAGCTGACGGCCGATATCACCGCGGATCAGCCGGAAGCTCTCGAACCGTGTCGAATCCGGGAAAGCGAACACCGTCGCCAGCACGATCTTCGAGCCGCGCGAGGTGATGTTGCGGAGGAAACCGTGCGGTCGGGTATTGGTCGGCTTCGAATAGACCAGATCCGCGCGCGAGGCCAGCGCCGCGTCGAGGAAATCGGCGATGAACGCCGGGTCGTGCTGACCGTCCTCGTCCATCGTGACGATCCAGTCGCCCCGCGCCGCCGCCATTCCCGCGATCGTCGCCGCGTCCTGACCGAAGTTGCGGCTCAACCACACCGGGCGAACCTGTGGATAGGCGCCTGCCAGTTCTTGCAGCACCACATCCGAACGGTCGGGGCCGTTGTCGTGCACGAGGATGATCTCCTCGACCGCGAAGCGGGCGCCGCTGGTCGAGGTGGACGGGCCGGTCAGCCGGTCCAGCTCGGCGACCAGCGCCGCGATCGTCTCCTCGCCGCGATACACCGGGACGACCACCGACACCGAATGCACCGGGCGCGATCCGTCGCGGGCGGGCGCACCGGCACGCAGGACTGCGCCGGGTCGGGACGAATGTGCGGAAGGAATCGGCATCGTCGACTTTCGGTGTATGAGGGCGAGCGCGTGGAGAAACCCAACAGTGAGCGCACTTTAACATCGGTATATGGCGGCCCGTGGCGCTGCTCGGGCGCCTGCCACGGGTCCGCGGCGGATGTGCCCTGCGGCGGTGCCGGTGTGGGCGCTTGCCTGTAGGGTCTGGTCCTCGTGGTGGAAAGTAGAACCCCTCCCCGTCGTGCCGTGTACCTGTGGGGCCTGATCACCTCCCTCGGAGTGATCGCGGGCTATGGCGCGGTTCTGCTCGCCAACGCCAGGCACTTCTACACCGACGACACCGAATCCCAGTACGTCCCGCTGTGGGTGATGCTCGGCAGGCGGCTGCGCGACGGTGATCTGCCGGTCATGGTGCCCGAGCACTGGATGGCCGGAAACTACTCGATCGAAGAAGCGGGACTGCTGAATCCGCCGCAGCTGCTGATCGATCTGATCGCGCCGTCGGTCGGCAATCTCGTGCTGTACGCGACCGTGGTGAAGCTGATCTTCGCGATCATCCTCGGCCTGGGCGTCTACCGGATCTGCCTGGCTTACGGCTCGAAGGTGCAGTGGGCGGCGCTGGCGGGCGTGTCGATCCCGTTCACGGGCTGGCTGCTGTTCTTCGACGAGGCCAGCTGGATGACGGCGTTCACCGGCACCGCGTGGATGGTGCACGCGTGGGCGTCGGGGGTGCGCTACGCGCGCGGTAGCGGCGGGCCGATCCCGGTGTTCGTCTACCTGTATCTGGCGATCTCGGTGCAGTACATCTTCCCCGCGGTCGAGGCCGGTCTGATGGTCGGCGCGGTCGCGGTCGGCGAGCTGATCTACCAGAAGACCTGGCGGCCTTCGCTGAAACTGCTGCTGGTCTCGGGTCTGGCCGCGCTGGCCGGGCTGGCGACCTATCTGCCCAGCATGCTGTCGGCCAAGGTGACCTGGCGCGGCACCGCCCAGATCAACAACGACCAGTTCCTCACCGTGCCGTGGTCGGAATCTCTGAACGCGAGCCTGCCATCGACGCTGCCCGCGTTCACCTCGTGGTGGGGCTATGTGCAGCCGCTGCCGGTGGTCTACATCGCCTGGTTCCTGATCCCGGCATTGGCGTTCATCGACTGGGGTAAGGCGCGGGAGGCGTGGCGTGAGCTCAGCGGGATCGCGCTGTTCGCGATCGCCGCGCTCATGTGGACCGCCGGTCCCGGCACGATCGGACCGCTACGCTGGCCTGCCCGTGTGCTGCCGATGGTGGCGCTGGGTCTGCTGCTGCTGGTGTGCGTGCTGCTCGGCCGTTTCGCGACGTTCAAGGACTGGCGTTCGCGTGGCATCGCCGCCGCGGTGCTGATCGGGCTGCTGTGGGTGCGGTCGTTCTCGGCCGATCCGCACAACTGGCTGGTCCACGTAGTGGCCGCGCTGGTCCTCGCCGCGCTCGGCGCCGGGGTGGTGTGGCTCGCGGTGAACAAGGGCATTTCGGCCGCGGCCGCGCTGGCGATCGTAGCGGTGTTCCCGATCGCGTACTTCCAGGTCGACCGCGCGCAACCGACCCCGATGAGCTGGAACCTGCCCAGCGACCGCGGCGCGGCGATGGCCGCGTTCCCCGATTTCGCGGGCACCACGCTGCAGCTGGGTGATCGCGCGCTGATCCAGCCGGGGGAGCGCACGCTCGACGATGCGTACGGCTCGCTGGTGTTCGGCAACTACGCCAAGGATCTCGAGCTGACCTACGTCAGCGGGTACACCCCGAACGGGCACTTCTGGTTCGGCGACATGCTGTGCATGCGCTGGGACACCAGCGTCTGCCCCGACGCCTATCGGCGCGCGTTCGCGGTGGAACCGTCCACCGGCAAGACGATCGTCGATCTGATGAACGTCGACCGCGTCGTGCTCCAGCGCGCGCTCTACCCGGACGCCCGCAACCAGGAGGCGCCCGCAGGCTGGAAGTGGGTCGACTACCCCGGCCACGAGAAGTACATCGCGGTGCTCGAACGCGAGAACGGCCTGATCTCCACCCGCAACGGCCGCGTCTCGGCGGTCGAGGGCGGCACCGCGGTCTCGGTGTCGGAAACCGACACCACCAGCCGGGTCAGGGTCAGCTCCGAGACCGGCGGCCGCGTGGTGTTCGCGCGTCTCGGCTGGCCGGGCTACCGGGTCAGCATCAACGGCAAGGACGTGCCGTTCACGGTCGTCGCCAAGTGCTTCGTCGCGGTCGACATCCCAGCGGGCACCCGCAACGGCGATCTCGAACTGACCTGGCGTCCGCCGGGCTGGAAGATCGGCGGGGCGGCGATCGTCGCAGGCCTGCTCGGCCTCGCGCTGTTGCAGTGGCTGTACGTGCGCGGGCGCAAGCCCGAGGACGAGCAGACGGCGCCCGCGGCCGAGTCGATCCCCGATGACGCCGAGCTAGCGGACGCGGTGCGATGACCGCCGAAGCGGCGCCCGCCCACGGCGTGCTCGAAACGCCGGGCCCGCTGCTGCGGATCGTCAAACGCCAGGAGCTGGCGTTCGCGATCGTCGGCGGGTTCAACACCCTGCTCGGCATGGCGCTGGTCGTGTTCTGGCTGGGTGTGTTCGGTGACGGCAGGCCCGGTCTGGCTGTGGTCGCGGCCTATGCGGTGAGCACGGTCGGCGCGTTCGTGCTGCACCGCACCCTGGTGTTCCGGGTTCGCGGGCACCTGCTGCGCGACTTCGTCGCCTTCTGCGGCGTGAACGTGGGCGGCCTGGTCCTCAACGTCGTCCTGGTGGAGCTGGCGGTGACCGGGCTGGACTTCCCGGCCGCACCCGCGTCGGTGATCGTGATGGGTCTGGTCGCGGTGCTCAGCTTCTTCGGGCACCGCTACATCTCGTTCCGGCGGGCGCGGTAGGTTAGGGACATGGCGCACGAATCCACCATCGACGCAACCCTGCTCAGCCTGCTGGCCTGCCCCCAGGACAAGGGCCCGCTGCAGCTGGTGCGCACCGAGTCGGACGCGAGCGTGCTCTACAACCCGCGCCTGCGCCGTGCCTACCCGATCGACAACGGCATTCCGGTGCTGCTGATCGACGAGGCCCGCGACGTCACCGACGCCGAGCACGAGTTCTTCACCGCCCAGTCCTGACCGGCGCGGCGAACCTGGGGTCCCCAAACACCCCGCTTCGGAGTTAGGGTTACCTCAGTCGCCGTCCCGTGGCGGTGACGTCGATTTCATCCGGCGAGCGCGAGAAGGTGCCTCCGATGTCCGACGATGTAGCCCTGAGCGGCATTCCGCTGACCATGCTCTGGACCCTGCACAACCGCGGGTCGGAGGTGAAACGCGCCGACGCGGTCCTGACCGATCCCGACTGTGAACGCGTCTACGACACCATCGCCTTCGACTACGAGCGATCCTTCGGCCCACCCGACGGCACCCACGCCGTGCGGTCGGCCCGCTTCGACGAGGCGCTGCGCCCGTGGCTGGCCGACCATCCCGGCGCGACCGTCGTCGAACTCGCCGCCGGGCTGGAAACCCAGTTCCAGCGCTGCGACGACGGCGCGGTGCGCTGGCTGTGCGTCGATGTCCCCGAGGCGATCGAGATCCGCAGCCGATTCCTGCCGCCGTCGCGGCGGTGCCGGTACTTGCCGATCAGCGCGCTCGACCTGACCTGGCTCAACGCCGTCGATCCCACGCACGGCGTATTCGTCACAGCGCAGGGACTTCTCATGTACTTCGAACCCGACGAGGTGCGCCGCCTTGTCACCGTGATCCTCGAACGCTTCCCCGGCGTCGAGCTGATGTTCGACACCATCCCACCGTGGTTCTCCCGCAAGACGATGCGCGGATTCCACAAGACGCCGGACTACACCGCCCCGCGGATGCCGTGGGGCGTCGAGCGGAGCAAGATCGCCGCGCTGCTCCGGTCGTGGAGTCCCGCGGTCGAGGAGGTGACGGTGAGCTCCTACGGACCCTCGCACGGTCCGCTCGCCACGACCCTGTCCCTGTTCGCCGCGCTACCGATCCTGCGTGACATCCCACCCGCGATCGTCCGGGTGCGTTCGCGCTGAATCACGCACCGCCGATATCACCGGTCAGGTAGCGCTGCATCGAGGGGCCGACGGCGGCCACGACCTCGTCGATCGGCATCGACGCCAGCGGTTCGATCCCGACGATCTTGCGGGCGGTCAGCACCCCGACCATCTGCGCGGCCGCCAGCGCCACCCGCGCCCTGCCGTCGTCGGTGGGGGTGGCGATCCGGGCCCGCACCCTTTCCAGCACCACCTGGAGCAGGAACGAGCGGGCCAGATTCACCTCGCCGCCGCCGAATATGCTGCGCACCATCGCGACGATGCCGGGGCCGGCGGGGGAGTCCCACACCCCGACCACCGCGCGCACGATGGTCTGTCCGAGCTCGTCGAGCGGCGCGTGGTCGACCGCGTTCAGCGTCGCCTCCGGATCGACGGGGAACTCCACGGCCGCGGCGAACAACTGCTGTTTGGTGCCGAAGTAGTGGTGCACGAGGGCGGGGTCGACGTCGGCGTCACCGGCGATCGCCCGGATCGAGGTCTTGTCGAAACCGGTGTCGGCGAATCGGATCCGGGCCGCGTCGAGAATCGCCGCGCGCGTATCGGTATTGCCGGGCCTGCGCCCGGTGCGACCGGATCTGGCTGTGCCCGAACCGGATTCGCCGTCACTCATGGGTGTCCCTCTCCTCGTTCCTCAGGGAGTCCGTCGACGCAGGGTAGCCGCACCGAGGCACAGGGCCACGACCGCGAACCCGGCGACCACCGCGATATCGCGCCACATGGTCGCGGTCGGCTCCGGATACAGCGACACCTGTTGCAGCGCGTCCACGGCGTAACTCAACGGCATCACATTGCTGATCGCCTCCAGCCACCCGGGCAGCTGATCGCGCGGAACGAGCAAGCCACACAGGAAGATCTGCGGCGCCACGACCACCGGCATGAACTGCACCGCCTGGAACTCGGTGCGCGCGAACGCGCTGGCGAGCAGGCCGAGTGCGACGCCACAGACCGCGTCGACCATGGCGATCAGCATCACCCAGCCGGGATTGCCCGCGGCGTTCATGCCGAGCAACCAGAAGGCGACCAGACAGGCGACGGCGGCCTGCGCCGCGGCGGCCAGCGAAAACGCGCTGCCGTACCCGGCCAGCAGATCCAGTTTGCGCAACGGCGTGGTGAGCAGCCGCTCCAGCGTGCCCGAGGTGCGTTCGCGCTGCATCGCGATGGCGGTGATCAGGAACATCACGATGAACGGCAGGATGCCGAGCATGGTGATGCCGACCCGGTCGAAGATCGTCAGCGGGGCGTGCGGCGCGCGCGGCGCGTCCTGATAGATGAAGTACAGCAACGTCATCAGCAGGGCAGGGACCACCAGGATCATGGCCACGGTGCGGTGATCGTTGCGCAGCTGCCGCAGGATCCGGCCGGTGGTGGCGGTGTAGGGGCGCAGGGTCATGGTGGTCATGCGCTCTCTCCCATCGTGATCAGGGTGAGGAAGGCGGTCTCGAGGTTCTGCTCGTCGGTGCGTTCGCGCAGTTCGTCGGGGCTGAGCTGGGCGAGCATGTTGCCCTCGCGCATGAGCAGCAGCCGATCGCAGTGGTCGGCCTCGTCCATCACGTGACTCGAGACGAGCAATGTCGTTCCCGCCGCGGCCAATTCGCGGAACTGCTTCCACAGTTCGACGCGCAGGACCGGGTCGAGGCCGACCGTCGGTTCGTCCATGACCAGCAGTTCCGGCTTGCCGACCAGCGCGCAGGCCAGCGACGCCCTGGTCTCCTGACCACCGGAGAGCTGATCGCCGAGCTGGTCCGCGTACTCGCGCAAACCGACCGAGGTGAGCGCTGATTCGATGTCGTCGCGGTCGCGGCCGTAGAGCGCGGCGTAGTAGGCGACGTTCTCGCGGACGCTGATGTCGGGGTAGATGCTCGGCGCCTGGGTGACATAACCGACCCGGCGGCGCAGCCCCGCACTGCCCGCCGGATCGCCGAGCACGGTGACGGTGCCCGACTCCACGATCTGAGTGCCGACGATGCTGCGCAGCAGGGTGGTCTTGCCACAGCCCGACGGGCCGAGCAGACCGGTGATCGAGCCGCGTGGGATATGGAGCGTCAGTTCGTGCAGAACGGTGCGTTTCCCGCGTTTGACGGTCAGGCCGTCGACCTGGATGGCCGGGGGTGCGGTGTGCGACATGGTCGCCTCAATTCATCGAGTGTTGAATTCACTACATGATGAATTTAGCGCTGCCCGGTCGGCGTGGCAAGAGTCAATGCGCGTGCCGTGGGGGCGCCGTGGCCTGCTGACCTGGCTCGACGACCACGAACTGGCCCATCATTCCCACGTCCTCGTGCCAGAGCAGGTGGCAGTGATACATGTACGGGGTGTCCGGATCGGCGGGTCCGTCGAAGCGCAGTGCCAACATGGCGGTCGTGTTCGGCGGCAGGAAGATCGTGTCCTTGGGTCCGGTCAACGCCGGTGGTGGCGGCGCGCCCGCGTAGTCGAGCACCCGGAACTGCACGTCGTGGACGTGGAAGTTGTGCGGCATCCCGTCGGCATTGCGGACGATCCATTTCTCGGTCGTGCCACGGGTGACGGTCGCGTCGATGCGATCCATCGCCATCGGGGAGCCGTTGATGCCCGCGAGGGTGAGATCGAAGGTGCGTTCCACGGCGGCATCCGAGCCGTCCGGCGTCGACGGCGCGACGAGTGCGGCGGGCAGCTCGGGGGAGGGGCGCAAAGTGTCGGCGGCCCGGAGTTCGAGCACATCGAACCGGTCGTCGCCGCCGGAGAACCGGTTGGACCAGAAATCCAGGCCCGCGTCGAGCCGCTCGCTGCGCAGCACCGCGCGCTCACCGGGCTGCATGCGCACCACGATCTCGGCGCGCTCACCGGGCGAAAGCTGCACGGCGGTGAGCGATTCGGGCCGTTCGAGCAGGCCGCCGTCGGAAGCGATCAGCGAGAATCGCTTGCTGTCGCGGAACGCGAAGTTGTAGATCCGCGCGGTCGAGGCATTGAGCAGCCGCAGCCGGACCAGTTCGTCACCGACCTCCTGGTACGGCGCGATGGTGCCGTTCACCATGGTGCGGTCGCCGAGGAACCCGATATCGCGGAAGGCGGTGTGGCTGCCGTCGAGGCGTTTGCCGCGCAGGCGCAGGTCCTGCACGATCACCGGGATGTCGTCGACGCCGTAGGTGTCGGGCAGCGGCAGCGCGGTGTCGTCGTCGATCAGGAACATGCCCGCCAGGCCGCGGCGCACGTGGTCCTCGGTCGCGCCGTGCGGGTGCGGGTGGTACCAGAGCGTCGAAGCGGGTTGTGCGACTGTCCATTCCGGCGTCCAGGTCGCGCCCGCCTCGACCATCTGGTGCGGGCCGCCGTCCATCGCCGCGGGCAGGTGCATGCCGTGCCAGTGCACCGTCGAGGCCTCGGGCAATTGGTTGCGTACGCGAACCCGCACCTTGTCGCCGCGGGCGGCGCGCAGCGTCGGGCCGAGGTAGCTGCCGTTGAAACCCCAGGTCTCGGTGGCGCGACCCGGCTCGAATTCCGTTGTGCCGGTCTGCATATCGAGGGTGAACACGCGGGTGCCGTCGGGTTCGACGGTTGACGCGGCCTGCGGGGGGATCGCGAGCGGGCTGGTGAATTCGGTGGTGCCGACGGTGGAGATGTCGGCGCCGGCCCAGGTCCAGGTCACCAGGCCCGCGATCGCGAGCACCAGGGTGAGGGCGAGTGCGCCCGCGCCGAGCAGTACCCGGCGCAGGCGGCCGGGTCGAGAAGGGGAAGCCATGCTCCGACGGTAGGGAGGCCGACCGTGGTCGCACATCGGGAAGCGCCCCCCATCGGACCCTGGCTCGCACCCTGATCGCGCCGATGTTTCCGCAGGTAGCGGCATATCTCCGCGCACCCAGACGGTGATGTGATGCGGGTCACATCGAGTGGTTGTCACGATCCGGCGGGGTCGTTTGTCCTATCGACATCCCACCGACAAGGAGCATCGCCATGAACACCACCACGCACCGCATCGTCGTCCTCGGCGCCGGCTACACGGGCATGCTGGCCGCGATCCGCCTCGCCCGGCGCACCCGCAAGCTCGACGTCCGAATCACCCTGGTCAACCCGTCGGCGCGGTTCACCGAGCGGCTGCGCATGCACCAGATCGCCGCCGGTCAGGAACTCGCGAACCACCACATCCCCGACCTTCTCGACGGCACCGGCATCGAATTCGTCCAGGGCCGGGCCACCGCCATCGACCCCGAGACACAGCGTGTGCACGTCGATGGTTCCGGCGAGCTTCCCTACGACGCGCTGGTCTACGCGCTCGGCAGCACCACCGACACCACCGCCGTCCCCGGTGTCGCCGAGCACGCGTGGACGCTCAACGATCCGCGCCTCGCCCACGAATTCGCGGGCAAGCTCACCGAACTCGCCGCCGCGGGCGGCACGGTGACGGTGTGCGGTGGCGGCCTCACCGGCATCGAAGCCGCCACCGAGATCGCCGAGAGCCATCCCGGTCTGCGCGTCACCCTGATCAGCGCGACCGAGCCGGGCGCGATGATGGGCGAGAAGGCCCGCGCCTACCTGAACACGGCGATGGACCGGCTCGGGATCGTCCGGGCGACCGGCCTGCGCGTCACCAAGGTGCTGCCCGACGCGGTCGAACTCGCCGACGGCACCAGGATCGACGCCGACCTCACCCTGTGGACCAGCGGCGTGCGAGTCTCGCCGCTCGCCGCCGAGGCGGGTATCGCGACCGACGAGCGCGGCCTGATCGCGGTCGATCCCACGCTGAAGTCGGTGTCGCACCCCACGATTCACGCCGTCGGCGACGCCGCCGCGGTGCGTCAGGCCTGGGGCCAGGTCCACGGCACCTGCCAGAGCGGCCTGCCCACCGCCGCCTACGCCGCCGACGCGATCGCGGCCGAGCTGCGCGGCAAGCCGGTGCGGCCGTTCCGCTTCGGCTACTTCCATCAGCCGGTGAGCCTGGGCCGCCGCGACGCGGTCATCCAGTTCACCAATGCCGACGACACCCCGCGCCGCATCTACCTGACCGGCTGGGCGGCGAGGACCTACAAGGAGATGGTCAGCAGCAGCCCGGTGCCGACGTTCAAGGCGAGCAAGCGGATGACCATGAGCGTCCAGTTGTCCAAGGGCGGCAAGGCGACTCGCGCGAACGCGTGAGTCCGCCCCCGCCATCACCCACGCGCCGGTTTCGTGCGAACCGGCGCCCGAACTCGCCGCAGTGACGGAGCATGCGCCATGGTTGACCCCATGCCGGACCAGGACCCCTTCCTCGAGCACCGCCGTCTGTTGTTCTCGACCGCCTACCGGATGCTCGGCACCGTCACCGACGCCGAGGACATCCTGCAGGACGCCTGGCTGAAATGGAACGACACCGATCACGCCGCGGTTCAGCACCCGAAGGCGTACCTGGTCCGCGCCGTCACCAACCTGTCGCTGAACCGGCTCACCTCCGCCAGGGTGACCCGCGAGGCCTACGTCGGCCCCTGGCTGCCCGAACCGGTGCTGACCTCACCCGATATCGCCGAGGATGCCGCATTGGCCGACACCGTCTCCACCGCGATGCTGGTGGTATTGGAAACCCTGACCCCCGTCGAACGCGCGGTATTCCTGCTGCGTGAGGTGTTCGGCTACACCCACGCCGAGATCGCCGAGGCGCTCGACAAGACCGAGGCGAGCGTGCGGCAGATCGCGCACCGCGCCAAGAACCACGTCCAGTCGCGGCGTCCGCGCTTCGACACCGACAAGGCCGCCCGCGCCCACATCACCGAACAATTCATGGCAGCCTGTTCCGGCGGCGACCTGAACGCGCTGATGGACCTGCTTGCTCCCGACGTCACCTGCTGGTCCGACGGCGGCGGCGTCGTCACCGCGGCGCGCAGACCACTGCACGGCCCCGACCACGTCGCCCGCTGGATCCTCGGCGTGCTGGCCAAACCGTCCTCGGCGGGCATCGAACTCAGCACCGCCGAGATCAACGGCGAACTGGGCACCCTCGCCTCGTTCGGCGGAAACCCCGGCGCCGCCTTCACCTTCGACCTCGTCGGCGGCCGCATCCAGAACCTGCGCTTCCAGGTCAACCCGGGCAAGCTGGCCGGCCTCTACCGCGGCACCGACCTGCTCGGCTGAATCCCGCTGCGCTGCCCGCACGCCCGGATGGGCCAGAATGACGAGCGTGTCCGCCCAGGAACTCACCGTCGATCCACCCACCGCCGCGCGCAGGTTGCTCGGCGCGACCCTGTCGTCGGGGCCGGTCGCCGTGCGCATCGTCGAGGTCGAGGCCTACGGCAGCGATCCGGCCGGGCTGTGGCCCGATCCCGCCGCCCATTCCTGGCCGGGGCCGACCGCCCGCAATGCGGTGATGTTCGGTCCGGCCGGGCGGCTCTACGTGTACCGCTCGTACGGGATCCACGTCTGCGCGAATGTGACCACCGGATTCGACGGTGCTGCCTCGGCGGTGCTGCTCCGGGCGGGTGAGGTCATCGCGGGTCATGATCTCGCCCGCGCCCGCCGCCCTGCCGCGCGTGCCGATGTCGACCTGGCTCGTGGTCCCGGAAATCTCGGCAGCGCATTGGGTTTCACCTTCGACGACTACGGCACCGAGCTGTTCGACCCGTACTCCGGGATTCGGCTCGAGCTGAATCCCGCTGTCCCGCAGGCCGAGATCGCCGTGGGGCCGCGCGTGGGGGTGAGTGTGGCCGCCGACGTCGCGTGGCGGTTCTGGCTGCCCGCCTCACCCGCGGTGTCCACCTACCGGCGCAGTCCACGTGCGCCCGAATCGGTCGCGAGAAAAGTTTCGCGGCGGCGATGAATTCGCAACGCGGGCCACGTCCTATCTGGTGAACGCGCTACCCACCGAGCGCGACCGAACCGAAGGACACGACATGACCACCACCGCCACCTCCTCCGCGACCTTCTCCAGCGCCGCCGTCCACCGCCCCGGCAAGATCCGCAACCGCGTCCTGTGGACCCTGCAGGTGGTGCTCGGCCTGTTCTTCATCATCGCCTCGGGCGGCCCGAAGCTCGTCATCCCGAACATGCTGATGGACAACCCGCCCGAGAACCTGACCATCCCGCTCGGGCTGCTGATCTTCATCGGAGTCGCGGAGGTGGCGGGCGGTATCGGCCTGATGGTGCCGCGGCTCAGTGCCCTGGCCGCCGCGGGTCTGTCCGTGCTCACCGTGCTCGCCGCCGCGACGCAGGCCTTCATCGCCGATCTGCCGGGGATGGCGATCTTCCCGCTGGTGCTGGCCGCGATCTTCGCCTGGATCGGCTATGAGCGCCGCGAGAGCATCACCTCGCTGGTTCGGTGAGTCACCGACCGCGCTGAGCATCGCCGGGCCGAGCAGGTCCGGCGATTTTCGGCGTCCGCGGACAAGGTGGGTTTGTCCGCGGACACAAGGTCGCGCCGCGGAACTCGTTGGCGAATCCTATGGGGTCAGGGCCACTTCCGGTGCGACGATCGATGTCCACATGCCCGACGCCTTCCGCAGGAGTATTCGTGTTCACCTTCACCAGCAGTGACGGCATCACCATCCACGTCCGGAGTTGGTTGCCCGTCGCTGTCGAACCGGTGGGCGTGGTACAGATCGCGCACGGCATGGGTGAACACTCCGACCGCTACAGCCACCTGGCCACGACACTCGCAGGCCTCGGCTACGCCGTCTACGCCGGCGACCACCGGGGCCACGGGTACAGCATGTTCTCCGAGCCGGGAAAGCTCGGCGACGACGGCTGGAACCTGCTGGTCGCCGATCTGGTGACGCTGACCCAACTGCTGCGCGAACGTCATCCCGGGCTGCCGGTCACCCTGTTCGGGCACAGCCTCGGCTCCTTCGCGGTACAGCAGTACATTCTCGACCACTCCGCGCTGGTCGACGAGGTCGTGCTGTGCGGGTCGACGGCGGTGGACGGGCTCTTCGACAACATCGCGGCCGCGGGCGGCGACCTGACCGCGTTCTTCAACGCCGGATTCCAGCCGACGCGCACCGACGCGGACTGGATCAGCAGCGACGAAGCGCAGGTCGACGCCTACCTCGCCGACCCCTGGTGTGGCTTCGCCGTCGACGACACCAATATGGCGCAGCTCGCGGCCACCGCTTACCAGCGCCTGAACGATCCGAGCACCGTGCGCACCGACCTGCCGATGTATGTGATGGTCGGCGACCAGGATCCGCTCAACGACGGCACACGCCTGTCCGACCAGCTGGTCCGGCGCTACCGCGACGCGGGCCTGTCCGACATCACGTACCGGATCTACCCTGGCGCTCGCCACGAGGTGCTCAACGAGGTCAACCGGGACGAGGTCGAAGCCGAGCTCGCCGCCTGGATCACCCGCGTGCGGGTCTGAGCACCCAGTCGGCCCGACACCGCCCGGCCTGCGCGCGGGCGGTGGAACGAGTACGGAAAGATGGAGCACCGTGACCGGCGACATCTTCGACGAACTGACCTGGCGCGGCCTGATCGCGCAGTCCACCGACCTGGACGAGTTGCGGGCGGCAGCCGCTACCGCGCCGCTGACCCTGTATGCCGGCTTCGACCCCACCGCGGCCAGCCTGCACGCGGGTCACCTCGTCCCGCTGCTGGCACTGAAGCGGTTCCAGCGGGCCGGTCACCGGCCGATCGTCCTCGCGGGCGGGGCCACCGGCCTGATCGGTGACCCCCGCGACGTCGGCGAACGCACGATGAACTCCACCGACACCGTCGCCGAGTGGGCCCAGCGCATCCGCTCCCAGCTCGAGCGCTTCGTCGACCTCGACGATTCGCCGACCGGCGCGGTAATCGCCAACAACATGGACTGGACCGGCTCGCTGTCGACCGTCGACTTCCTGCGCGACGTCGGCAAGCACTTCTCGGTCAACGTCATGCTCGCCCGGGACACCGTCAAGCGGCGGCTGGAGGGTGACGGCATCTCCTACACCGAATTCAGCTACATGCTGCTGCAGGCCAACGACTACTTGCAGCTGCGCCGCGAATACGGCTGCACCTTGCAGGTCGGCGGCTCCGACCAGTGGGGCAACATCATCGCCGGCGTCGAGTTGAACCGCCGCGTCGACGGCGCGCACGTGCACGCGCTCACCGTTCCCCTGGTGACCTCGGCCGACGGCAAGAAGTTCGGCAAGTCCACCGGCGGCGGCAGCCTGTGGCTCGACCCCGAGCTGACCAGCCCCTACGCCTGGTACCAGTACTTCGTGAACACCGCCGACGCCGATGTCGTGCGGTACCTGCGCTGGTTCACCTTCCTCGGCAGGGAAGAACTCGACGAGCTCGAACAGGCCACTACGGAACGCCCGTTCGCCCGTGAGGCGCAGAAGCGCCTGGCCGCCGAGATGACCACACTGGTGCACGGCGAAGCCGAGACCCACGCGGTGGAACTGGCGAGCCAGGCCCTGTTCGGCCGCGGTGACCTGCGTGAACTCCCGGAGTCGACGCTGGGTGCCGCCCTGCGCGAAACCGCCATCGACGGCAAGGTCGCCGAGGTCGTGCCGGGCGAACCGAACACGATCGTCGATCTGCTCGTCGCGTCCGGCCTGGCCGAGAGCAGGGGAGCGGCGCGTCGCGTGGTCAACGAAGGCGGTGCCTCGGTGAACAACGAGCGCATCAGCGACATCGAGTGGACCCCGTCCGACGCCGACTACCTGCACGGGGAGTGGCTGGTGCTGCGACGGGGCAAGAAGAACATGGCAGGCGTCCGGCGGATAGCCTGACCTCGCGGCGGAGGCCTGAATCACATTCGTGTGATTCAGGCCGGCGCAGCGGCCGGGTCCGACGCGCTGACCTGCGCAGATCCCGTGCTGTCCAGGCGATTTGACGCGGAGTTATCCGGCGCGTAACTTATTGGAAGTCAGAGCGACACGGACACCAACCCGGAGCCGAGACGCTGGCCCTCAGGGCGAGCGGGCGTAGGGAAAACGAGGTAGGACGGGGTGCGCCTGGCATTGCCTCATCGGGTGACCAGCGTTACGATTGACATCGCCTGGAAGCGCGGTTAGGCTGGAACAGTTGCCCTGGAGGAGATCCGGACGAGAGTCGGTGGTCCTCCTTGTGCGTGTGTTCTTTGAGAACTCAATAGTGTGTCGATGAATGTCAGTGCCAATATTATTATTG